>NZ_MUFH01000076.1:0-9825 GCF_001996115.1 Salinivibrio sp. MA427 | reverse complement strand
AGCCGTCGCCGATCGTATGGTAACAAGGAGCAGGAGAGCAATAAGCCTACATGGACGTCGACTTATCCCATCACGCTGCGGTGAGTATTCGCGCAGCGCAGCGTCAAGAAGCGCGCTATTTTTGGCATAATATCTACCATTCCCGTGCGTGGAAGCAATACGACGCGCCTTACAGTCCTATTGAGCCGGTATCCTATTGGTCGTTTCGGTTTGGCCTTTTCCGGCGTTTTCTCGCAGGAGATACCGCTCAAGTTATCTGCGTTGATAACAAGCCCGTCGGTTACGTCACTTATTATTGGGAAGACAAGCGCACGCGATGGCTTGAAGTGGGGATCACCATCTTTGATCCCGCATGTTGGGGAAAAGGAACAGGGCGGCAAGCGCTGACACTATGGATAGACCAACTGTTTGCCCGCCACGCGGTGAATCGCATAGGCTTAACGACTTGGTCCGGGAATATTGGCATGATGCGGTGCGCCAGAGCGTTAGGCATGCGCGAAGAAGGGCGTTTACGTGCTGTCCGCTACTATCAAGGTGAATATTACGATTCACTGCGCTATGGCGTCTTACGTGAAGAATGGCTGCAAAGCCAGGTCCCCGTCGCGCAACAAAAAACGGCAGCCCAAACAGCTTCTCTCCAATCGGCCGCATCAGTTGCGTACCAGCCGAATACATGAATTAAGATTGGGCGAAATCCAAGTTTCAATTGCCTGGCGTTCAATAGGGCGGGATAACACATAGCCTTGGAGGTAGTCGCATTGATGCTCGCGTAGCCAACCGAGTTGCTGTTTGGTTTCTACTCCTTCTGCGACAACAGTCAGTCCCACCGCGTGCGCCATCGCAATCATTCCTCGACATAAAGGCGCCGCTTTTCCATGGGGTTGGTCAATACCTATAATAAAACTGCGATCCATTTTGATGACATTAAACGGATATTGTCTTAGCAAAGAAAGTGACGAATAGCCGGTGCCGAAGTCATCGAGATATAACGAAATCCCAAGTGCATGAATACGTTTCAAATTACGCTGCACGTTGTCAGAATGTTCAAGCAATGCAGTCTCGGTCATCTCGAGCCCAAGGCAATGTGGATCAAAGCGATGGGCGGCAATTAACGCGGCAATATCGTCTGCAAAAGTCGGAGATTGACACTGTTTGGCCGAGACATTCACAGTAATCGATGGGCTTTGCCCGGGGGATAAGCGCAAGTGCCAATTCTCTAACACCTCAGCGACTTGCTCCAATACCCATTGACCTAATTCATTGATATAACCCGTTTCTTCGGCTATTGGAATAAACTCCGCCGGTGATATTGTGCCCAGCGTGGGATGCTCCCATCGCAGTAGTGCTTCTGCATGACTCAATTGTTCGCTATGGCTATCAAAAATGGGTTGATATACAAGATGAAATTGATGATGTTCGAGCCCTTTCTTTAAGTCTTGCTCCAAAATAAAGCGTTGTTGGACCTTTGCGAGCATCGCCGGTTGAAAAATAGCCACGCGTTCACGGGTTTGTTTTGCGTGATACATGGCAATATCGGCTTGTTGGATAATATCAGTCACCGATTTATTTGATTGGCCCACTGAAGCAATACCGATACTGGCAGATATATTTATCACATGATTTTCGATGTAATAGGGTGTACTTAGCGTTTGAACCAGTTGCTTAGCTTTGGTTTGCGCCAAGGCCAAGGAGCTATCAGCGTGGAGCAGTATAACAAACTCATCACCACCAAACCGATAAACACGATCGTCTGTTACTGCTTTCTGAAGCCGTTTACCCAACTTTTTGAGTAAGGTGTCGCCAGTTACATGACCGAGTGAGTCGTTGACGACTTTAAAATTGTCCAGATCAATAAATAATAATGTGATGCTATCTGAAGGTTCCGCACTGATTGGATGTACGGCTCTCTTTAGTGCTTTATCCAGTGCAGTGCGATTAGCAAGTCCAGTCAAGCTATCATGATGGGCTTGATGGGTTAACTGTTGCGTTTGTTGACTCACTATCTGTTTTGCCAGTAAAAGGCGATTGGCATAGGACCAAAAACTAGCAAGAATCGATAGCCCGAGAGATAAAACAAGTACACCAACCACACCGGCATAAATCAGATCCGTGTGTAACTCCCTAATATCGGTAAAGGTGACGAGTAATCCCTCCTCACTACCGGCAATAGGAATCGATATTGCCGACGAATGGCTGTTGTACCATTGATTGAGCGTGCTTGATGAATGCGTACTAAAGACAGATTGATGACCAAATGCCTCCTGAGCGACCATTCCGACACTAGGCCCAGGCGTCTTGCTTTGCCACAACGCGGGTAAAAATCTATCAAAATATAGGGTGGTAGAAAGAAAACCGAGTAGCTTTCCATCCCGTTCAGTAATTGGTGCAAACCACCGTATGCCGTGGCCTTGCTCGTCATGAAAAAGCCGCGCCTCAGGGTGACGATTAAAATATGCCCGCTCCATGGTTTGGGTATTGTCACACTGAGAATCTGCTCGCCAGCCTAAATAGCCCTCCTCAGCGGCTTGTGGTGACACATACAAAGCGGGAAACGTATCGCTACGCATGACCCACCGACAGACCTGCTCGTTTAAAGGAGGGAAGGGATGATACTGATCTTGTTGGGCCGCAAATTGTGCTAACTCAGCGCGATTAACTCGAGGGAGCCACATGACGCTGTTGAGTCCAGATTGCTTTTGGGTGTGATTATCGATGAAAGCGTGGAATTTTTCGCGTGTTGGCCCATTTTCTTGCTGCAAATACAATTGTGCTGACAACTGAAGTTCATAGAGCTGTGAAAAAGATTGACCTAATGAATAACGGTATTTTTCAACCTCGGCTGAGAAACGACTCTGCTGGCGTTGATTTTCTAGTGTGTAAACTGACCAGCTAGCGACGCTTGCCACGGCTAACACAAGGAGATAGCGCCACAAAGGCTGCTTAGGCAGATATCGCATAAAAATACATCGACTGTCACTACTGAGTGCCACACGATACGGCGCGATTATGACAATCGCGACGCAAACGTATGTCACTTTTGTGAAAGTCATTAGGTAATAATACACCACATCCTTAAATAAAAAGTCAAAAATATGACGGTTTTTTATACAGGTTTAACGTCGGTATCATCGCCAATCAAGATCTAAAAGTGTGACTTTGGTCACTATGATGTTAGTGGCTTGATTCAACACTGAAGTTTGTACTTTACCGGTCATTTATCCATTTTCTTTTCCATGATCCCAAATATTATCCGTCGTATTTTGATAGGACGACGCTAGCTTCTCTGCTAACGTTGAAACGTCGTTGGATTCGATTTCTGATCCAGTTCTATCTTTTTTGAATTTATTAAGATTATGAATAAAAAGGGGTTTTTATGGTTAAGTTAGAGAGCGTCTCTGCGGTATGCTTTGACTTAGACGGCACACTCGCAGACCCTTTTGACGATCTGTATGAGGCGGTCAGCGGTATGTTACGTGGCTTAAGCTTGCCTGATGAAGATCCTCATGCAATAAAAGATTGGATTGGTGATGGGGCGGATTTATTGATCCACCGCGTGTTAACTCGACACATCGACGGGCGCGTATCGACCCGCGTGTTAAACCAAGCGCGCGCACTCTTTTTGTCCTCATACCTAGGCAGTAAACCGCCAAAAACTCGACTGTACCCGGGCGTGCTTGCGTGCCTTGAAACCTTATCGCAGCGTCACATCCCGATGGTGTGCACCACAGATATGCAAACGGCGCATGCTAACAGCTTACTGCGAGCACTTGGCGTTGGGCATTTTTTCACTCGGATATTGGGTGCCGATGCAATGTCTGTTGGCAAGCCGGATCCGGACGGTATTTACGAAGCGGCCGCCATACTTGGCGTTTCACCCCTGGAACTGCTGGTGGTGGGGGATTCGGTCAGCGATGTGCATGCGGCTCGCGCCGCTGGCTCGCCAGTAATTTGTGTTAACTATGGCTATAATTACGGTACAGGGATCCAAAAGGCCTGTCCGGACACTACCCTTGATACATTGGCCAGTTTGCCCAATATCATTGCAAGGCCCAATCGTTTGGGTGTTCCGGGACAGGGTGTCACCGCCCCACCGGTATTAGCGGGCTCACTGCGTGGTCGTGCGATGCGACCTAAAGGGGGCGCACAATTTCGATAATATAGCCAGGAGGGAAGCGTGAAAAACGAACTCGATCCGACCCATCTGCTTCGCGCGTTTGAGATAGTCACGGAGTTTGGTGAGAAAATAGAAGATGGACACCGCTTGGATGGCATTGACGCTTTCTCAGATTATGACGGCTATACCATTTATTTAGCAGGAAATGGAGTACAGTTACGTGTGGGGTTTCACAATACGTATCATCTCGACTACGAGCATGAGAACCTTAAAGAGCAGTTCCTGAAAAAGGTTGATGCGTTAGTCAAAAACTATAAAAGATAGCGACGGATAGGCAATGCATGCCGGACCGTCACACGCCCCACAATGGGGCGTTTTTTATAGGTCAAAGGCAGGGAGCATGGACAGCGAACCGATCACCACAAACCGAACACGCGGGACCCAAGCCCATTATCAAGCGTTAGTCGACAGCGCGGCAGCCGCGATCTTGGTGATTGATGAACGCGGCATTATTTTAGATGCGAACCCGTTCACCCACCGATTATTGGGTTATCACCCGCAACAGCTAATCGGAWAGAATGTTGATTGTTTAATGCCGCCGGAGCACCAAGGGAAGCATGACCATTATTTACGGCAATATATAACAACAGGCCAGGCAAACATTATCGGTACCGGCCGGCGGGTTGAGGCACGGCATCAAGCGGGGCATGTGGTACCCATTCATCTGGCGGTCAGTGAAGTGTGGGTTGAAGACCGGCGAGAGTTTATTGGCATTATGTCTGATATGCGCGCGCTGACTCAGGCTCAGACGCGTATTAAACACGAACGCAATCAACTCAAAACCATTATTAATGCGATCGCCAATCCTGTTTTTGTCCGAGAGCTGGGCGGACAATATTCGCTTGCAAATTACGCCTGCCTACAAGCATTAAATGTCGAGCATGTTGAACAGCTTGCTGAGGCAATTCATGGTGCCTTGCCTGAGGGAATGCGCGAAACCCTCAATGCGCTTGATCACCAACTGACGCTCGATGGTGAACCCGTTCATGTAGATGTGACATTAAGAGATGGTCGGACTTTTAAGCTCGCTAAAACGCTTATTCGCCACGTAGAGGGAGAGCCTTACGCCATCGTGACTGTTGGGTATGATGCCACACCATTGCTGCAAGCGAAGCACGAGGCAGAACGCGCCAATCAAGCCAAAAGTGATTTTCTCTCTGCCATGAGTCATGAGCTGCGCACGCCTTTAAACAGTGTGCTCGGTTATGCGCAACTACTACAACGATCCTCTTCTCCTCGCTTGACGGAGACGCAACGGCAATATGTCGATCAAATTCACCAAAGTGGTCGCCACTTACTCACCTTAATTAATGATGTGCTGGATCTTGCCAAACTTGAGGCAGGAAAAACGGTGGTCAATGTCACCTGGTATCCGGTTCGCGCCCTTGTCAGTGATGCCGTTCGAACACTACTCCCGCTCGCACAGCAACAGCACGTTGAGTTAGATGAGTGCCTACCCGCGGATCTGAGTGGCGACCTATATGTGGATCCAACCCGTTTCAAACAAGTGTTGATCAATTTACTCAGCAACGCGATTAAATATAACCATCCTCAGGGGCGAGTATGGGTTGAAGCCAGTCAACCATCGTCAACCTTGACGATCTCTGTATCAGATACCGGGATCGGTATTGCTGAAAATCGGTTAAACCATCTTTTTGAGCCTTTTAACCGCTTGGCCGCCGAACAATCACAGATTGAAGGGGCAGGTGTGGGGTTAGCGGTGAGCCATCAATTGGTTGTGCAAATGCAAGGCGAGATGTCAGTAAAAAGCCAGCCAGGCAAGGGCAGTTGTTTTGCAGTAACGTTCCCTTACCGAGCGTCGACGCGACCTGACGATCAAGGTTGTACGTGTCTCCGCGTGAGCCAGCCGCATCGCGTGCTCTATATTGATAATAACAGTGCCCGCCAGCGCCTGATGACCGATTGCTTTGAAGATTGGCCAATGTTGACACTCTATCATGCGCATGGGCTGTCACTGGCTGAGGCTGTTGCGCTCGCGTCTCCGCCATCGTTAGTCATTATGGCGGCTGATAGCGTTGCGGCAACGTCCGAACAAATACAAGCACTATTTGGCGACAAACCACTCATTGTTCTGACTGACAACCCATGCGACGAACCGCATAACAAACCGACATTACGACGTTTATCGCTGCCGCTCTCGTCAGCGGACTTGGCTGAGGCCATACAATTATTATTAGAGGAGAGGCTATGACAAAGGATCCGTCACAAGCACATATATTGATCATTGATGATCGACCGGAAAACATTCACTTACTGTCTACCATGCTCAAGCAAGCCGGTTATCAACAGCTGAACGGACTCACCGATCCTCGCCTTGTTACCGATGCTCTCTCCCCCGTTCCCGACCTGATTTTACTCGATATGCGGATGCCGCAGCGCTCTGGCTTACTGGTGCTGGATGATCTTAATGACGCTTTAGATGAGCATTGCCCGCCCGTGATGGTACTCACCGCAGATAATGACCTGAATTTGCGTAACCAAGCGTTATGCCGTGGCGCGATTGATTACATCAGCAAACCCTTTGATCACGATGAGGTGTCTTTACGCGCGCTTTCTTTGACCCATCCGTTAACCGGGCTACCAAATCGTCGCGCATTATTAGATGCCGCTGAGCGCCAGCTGAGCAAAGGGCCGGTGACTGTGATGATGATTGCCTTAGATGGCATGGAAGCGGTGACCAAACACCAAGGTCATTTAATGACAGAGGCACTATACAAACAAGTGGCTAATCTGCTAGCCAATAGTACAGTGGCGCGCCCACATCGCATTGGCGTTTGGGATAGCACACGACTGGTGATGCTGATTGAAGAACACGATAACCATGCCGTAGAAAAAGCCGCGCGCATCAATCGGTTGATCAGCGGACATCACACGCTCGATGGGCGTTTAATGTTTTTACGTTGCCACATTGGTATCAGCCGCACGGAGCTTGAGACACAAGATGTGGCGCAACTGTTTCGTCAAGCCATTTTAGCGATTCCGACGGATGACCAACTTATCGGCGAATATCAGCCTGAGCTTGACAGCCAAGCTCAGCGCGCGCATTTGATTCGCACCGAATTAGGGCCAGCACTGCAAAGCGGACAATTATCACTGGTGTATCAACCCAAATGGCGATTAGACGGCGGTTTGATGATAGGCGCGGAAGCGCTGTTGCGTTGGCAGCATCCGACCCTTGGGGCCATCAGTCCGGCGGAATTTATCCCCATCGCCGAACGCAGCGCAGACATGATCCAACTGGGCGACCACGTACTGGTGATGGCCTTAGCCGCGGTTGAATGTTGGCGAAAAAATAAACTGATYAACGATAGCTTTCACCTGTCAGTCAATGTTTCTGCCCAGCAGTTTCGCCCCGGCTTTGCTGACAGCGTCTTAGCTCGGTGCCAGGCAGTTGATGTCCCTTTGCATCTGATTCAATTAGAGGTGACAGAATCAGCACTGATCCAGCACATGTCGGTGGCACTGAAAGAGCTACAACAATTGCGAGATGCAGGCATGCATATCGCCCTCGATGACTTTGGCACCGGCTACAGCTCGCTCAGTTACCTTAAACAGTTACCGGTCGATTGGGTCAAACTTGATCGCAGCTTTATCCAAGACTTGGCTACCAACGCCAGTGATAAGCACTTGGTGGGTAGCGTGATTGATTTGGCCCATGGCTTTGGTCATGGTGTGGTCGCCGAGGGTGTTGAAAAAGAGGACCAGCAGTATGTGCTACAAACCATTGGCTGCGACCAAGTGCAGGGCTTTTTATACGCACGGCCGCTAATCCAAGAAGGATTTGAACAACTGCTTAAAACCGCCAATCAAGGCAACGCGACGATCAATAGCAATGCGACGATCAATAGCAATGCAACCAGCAATAATAATGAGATGGCCTAAACGCGCAATTAGCGCCATCATACTTGCGCTTTATCACTAAGGTTTATATTCTGACCGTGTTAGTCGGGGAGCAAGCAATTGCTGAGACTGCGAAAGCAGGACCCGTAGAACCTGATCCAGTTAGCACTGGCGGAGGGAACTGACGTGCTCAGCACACAAGGTCGCGCCATCGTGCGTGGTTTTGTCTCCTTCCGCCCCTCATGATTAAGGGGCCAATATGAACCAATCACCACCTGTTATTCTCACCATCGCCGGCTCAGACAGCGGTGGGGGAGCTGGTATTCAAGCCGATATTAAAGCGATTTCAGCCACGGGCGGCTATGCCTGCTCGGCGATCACCGCCTTAACTGCACAAAATACCTGTGGCGTTGAGGCCGTCTCGCCGGTCGACCCAGCGTTTGTTCGCGCGCAACTGAATGCTGTGTTATACGACATGCCGGTACGTGCCGTGAAAATCGGCATGCTCGCCAACCAAGCGATTATTCGCGAAGTAGCCGCTGTGCTCGCGCGTTCCCCGCACTTACCAGTCGTGCTCGATCCGGTCATGATCGCCACCAGCGGCGATCCGTTATTAGATGATGACGCCATGGATGCACTGATCAATACATTGATCCCGCGCGCGACCATTTTAACCCCCAACTTGCCAGAGGCCGCGCGTTTAACCGGGTGTCCTGTTCCGACAACCACCGAAGAGATGTACGCCTTAGTGCCGGCACTGCGCAAGCTCGGATGTCCGTATGTGATGCTAAAAGGTGGGCACTTGCATCATGCGCCAGAGAGTCTGGATGTGTGGATTAGCCGAGATACGTGTCAAACCCTGAGTGCGCGCCGCATTGAAACGCCTAACACCCATGGCACAGGCTGTTCACTGTCGGCGGCGATTGCCTCGTTTTATGCGCAGGGACTGACACCCATTGACGCCGGGCGAGCGGCTAAGCGTTATCTCACTGACGCCTTAGCGCATAGCCAACAGTTAATCGTTGGAAGAGGGGCAGGGCCGGTACATCATTTTTTCGCCTACCCCGCTGATGAAAGTGTTTATTTATCCAAGCATGCGTTGGTTGAATCGCACGCTCTCGTTAAATAATGCACTTTGATTAGATAGCGTGCTTACGCGGCGGACCAATGTGGCAAGCGCTGGGCGGCGATATAAAAAAGACGGTCGCCCGGCAATACTTTTGTCCCCACTGGCGGGTTCAAAACAATACCTTGGCCTTGGTCGATCCCAATTAAGGTGGCGTCATATTCTTGCTTGAGCTGACCAAAGAGATCGCCGGTATCGATTTCTGTTGCGTTACTCGGATAACGGGCACAGTATTGCGTCATCCCTTGTGACGTGCTCAAAAGCTCATGATGCAACTGACTTGAACCGGGATCCACCGCCGCTTTTGCTAGCATTTCGACCGACACCGACGGCACACATTCCGCATGCGGGTAGTGCTGTTTGAGGATTTGGCTTATCGCATCATCTTGAAAATACGCCAATAAATGCGCTGACGGATTTTTATGTGCGCAGAACAGAGCCGCTGACAAAGTAATATCATCTTCTGGGTTATCAATAATAATACTCGAGGCATGCTCGACCTTGGCGCGGGCAATGCCTTCAGCATCGGTAAAACTTGCCACGCGCACAAATTCCACTTCACCAGGCAGTGGGTTTTCGATTTCTGCGCGCGCACAAAGCACAATCGGGCGCTCACCGTGCACTCCGCTTTGCAATAAACGAATAAGCTGTATCGTACGTTGTC
>NZ_MUFH01000075.1:0-18661 GCF_001996115.1 Salinivibrio sp. MA427 | reverse complement strand
TCATCTGACAGAAAAACATGTCATGTGGCAAGGTAAACCGCTACCCGGTGCTTTATTTGATTTCGCGCTCTACTTTTTCCATAACTATCGTCGGTTGCTTGAGACAGGATCCGGTCCTTACTTCTACTTGCCCAAACTACAAGCCTATCAAGAAGCGGCGTGGTGGAGCGATGTGTTCTCATTTGCAGAAGATGAATTTGGGCTAAGCCGAGGCACGATCAAAGCAACCGTATTGATCGAAACCCTACCGGCCGTGTTTGAAATGGATGAGATTTTATATCACTTACGCGATCACATCGTCGCGCTGAACTGCGGTCGCTGGGATTATATTTTCAGTTATATCAAAACGCTTCGTAATCATCCTGATCGGGTGCTACCTGACCGTCAGGTGGTCACCATGGACAAACCTTTTCTCAATGCTTACTCGCGACTGTTGGTGAGAACCTGTCATAAGCGCGGTGCATTGGCCATGGGAGGGATGGCGGCATTTATCCCGAGCAAAGACCCAACCGAAAACCAACAAGTGCTCGAGAAAATCGAAAAAGATAAAACGCTAGAGGCAAATAATGGCCATGATGGAACCTGGATTGCCCACCCCGGATTAGCAGACACGGCGAAAGCCATTTTTGATAAAGCGCTCGGCGATAAGCCGAATCAGCTAACGGTTTCTCGTGAGCAAGATGCGCCAATTACCGCGGCGGATTTGCTTGCGCCTTGCGATGGAGAACGCACCGAAGCGGGCATGCGCCACAATATCCGGGTTGCGGTCCAATATATCGAGGCATGGATTTCGGGTAATGGCTGTGTGCCGATTTACGGCTTGATGGAAGATGCGGCGACCGCCGAAATTTCGCGTGCGTCGATCTGGCAATGGATCAAGCATCAAAAGCCGCTCAGCAATGGCAACGTGGTAACCAAAGAGCTATTTACGCAGTACCTCGAAGAAGAAATGGCTGTGCTTGAAAACGAACTGGGCACTGAACGTTTTGCTCAAGGGCGATACCGCCAAGCGGCAACGTTAATGGCCGAGCTGACAACCAGTGATGAGCTAGTTAACTTCTTAACCTTACCAGGGTACGAGTATTTGCCTTAATGGGCATGGAAGCAAAACAACAACATGGAATGAAAGCGAAGGGCTGACAAGGCTCTGCTAACAAAGAGGAATGGAACATGACTTTGACTCGCCAACAACAAATCGCGCAACTGGAAAAGGATTGGGCTGAAAATCCACGCTGGAAAAACGTAAAGCGAACGTACACCGCTGAAGAAGTGGTCAGTATGCGCGGCTCTTTTGTCCCCGAGAATACCATTGCTAAACGCGGCGCAGCTAAGCTGTGGGACCTTGTTAACGGCAGTGCGAAAAAAGGCTATGTTAACTGCTTGGGCGCGTTAACGGGAGGCCAAGCTGTGCAGCAAGCAAAAGCCGGCATTGAAGCTATTTACTTGTCAGGCTGGCAAGTGGCAGCGGACAATAACACAGCGTCCAGCATGTATCCGGACCAGTCACTGTATCCAGTTGACTCAGTCCCCTCGGTTGTTAAACGTATCAACAATGCTTTTCGCCGCGCGGATCAAATACAGTGGTCAAAAGGTGGGACCCCAGAAGAGGGTACTGATTATTTTCTCCCTATTGTTGCCGATGCCGAAGCTGGCTTTGGTGGTGTACTCAACGCCTATGAGTTGATGCGCAATATGATTGAGGCAGGTGCAGCAGGCGTCCACTTTGAAGATCAATTGGCGTCAGTGAAAAAGTGTGGTCACATGGGTGGAAAGGTATTGGTGCCAACCCAAGAAGCCGTGCAAAAGCTGGTTGCAGCGCGTTTGGCGGCGGATGTTGCAGGGACTGACACGCTCGTGATTGCCCGTACCGATGCTAATGCGGCTGATCTGCTTACCTCAGACTGCGACCCTTATGATAAAGACTTTATTGCAGGTGAGCGCACCGCAGAAGGTTTTTATCGCGTGCGTCCAGGGATTGAACAAGCGATTTCCCGTGGTCTCGCTTATGCACCGTATGCTGATTTGATTTGGTGTGAAACCGCGACACCGGATCTGGAAGAAGCACGTCAATTTGCCGAGGCGATTCATGCGCAATATCCGGATCAATTATTGGCATATAACTGCTCGCCATCCTTTAACTGGGAAAAGAACTTGGATGCCGACACCATCGCTCGTTTCCAGCAAGCGCTGTCCGACATGGGTTACAAGTATCAGTTCATCACCTTAGCGGGCATTCACAACATGTGGTACAACATGTTCGATCTTGCCCACGCTTATGCGCAAGGTGAGGGAATGCGCCATTATGTAGAGAAGGTACAGCGACCTGAATTTTCTGCGGCGGAGCGTGGTTACACGTTTGTGGCTCACCAGCAGGAGGTCGGTACTGGCTATTTTGACCAGATGACTAATATTATCCAAGGCGGTCAATCTTCGGTAACCGCACTGACGGGCTCAACGGAAGAAGATCAGTTTTAATTAAAACCGTTATCATGGAAATGAAGCCAGAAAGGGAGTGGAAACACTCCCTTTTGTTTATTCACCTTCTTCCATCGGCTCGCTTTCTTCTTGAATTTCGAGCAAGGTCGACGCAATGGCGACAAAGTCACTATCAGTAATGATCCCAACAAGGCGTTGATTTCTAATCACGGGTAAACACCCTATTTTACGCGCTAACATTGATAATGCTGCGGCACGTAACGACGCCTCTGGCGAGACGGTGACAAGTTGCTTATCGGTAAATTGTGCGAGTGGGGTATGGATTTGATGATCGCCATTGGTTGCTCTTCCTAAAGACGATGCCTGGGCTGAAAGCACATCGCGCTGGGTAACGAGCCCAAGCAAGCGTTCATTATCATCGACGATGGGTAAGTGACGGAAGCGTTCCGCGCGCATTAAGCGGTGGGCATCATCAAGCGTATGATCCGGACTCAGTGTATGTGGATGGCGAGTCATCATATCATCAACGGTAAACATGGCACCTCCTTGTTATCAGTGCACAGGATTAATTTAACTGTAGTGCACTTGGCACGGGGTGGACGTGATACACATCAATTATCTGCGCGAGGCTATTATCCGCAAAAGGCTATTATTCGCAAAAGGCTATTATTCGCAAAAGGCAATGATCTGCAAAAGGACATCATCCGCGAAAGTTAATCATCCGCCAAAGTTAATCATCCGGCAAAGGCTTCAAACGTAAATATCGCCATGCTATTAATGCGCACTGAAACGATTGCCTGCTTCGCTCGCTTGATATTCACGGTGGGCTACCTATACTAGCGGCCTGCTTTTTATCTAGGCAAACGTCATGCAATTATCCGATTTTCACTTTGAACTCCCTGATGAGTTGATTGCGCGCTATCCACAGCCGGATCGCAGTGCAAGTCGCTTATTGTCACTTGATGGCACCAGCGGTGAGGTAGCGCATCGTCAGTTTAAAGATATCCTCGAACTGGTTGAACCTGGGGATTTGATGGTGTTCAACAACACACGTGTGATCCCTGCACGCGTGTATGGCCGCAAAACCTCGGGTGGAAAAATAGAGGTGCTGGTGGAGCGTGTGCTCGACGAACGTCGTTTCCTTGCCCACGTGCGCGCGTCTAAAGCGCCAAAACCCGGTGCTGAATTATTCCTCGGTGATGACGGACAGATCCCGGCAGAAATGGTGGCACGCCATGACGCCCTGTTCGAAATCCAGCTAAACAGCGATAAAGGCGTAGTGGATACACTCAACGACATCGGCCATATGCCGTTGCCGCCGTATATCGACCGTCCTGATGAAGAAAGCGATAAAGAGCGTTATCAAACCGTGTATAACCAAAAACCTGGGGCGGTGGCTGCGCCAACGGCGGGATTACACTTTGATGATGCCATTATGGCAACGCTCAAAGAAAAAGGCGTCAATATTGCCTTTGTTACTTTGCATGTGGGCGCCGGAACATTCCAACCGGTTCGGGTCGACAACATTGAAGAGCACATCATGCATGCCGAGTATGCTGAAGTGCCTCAAGAGGTGGTCGATGCGGTCAATCAAACGCGTGCACAAGGTAAACGCGTGATTGCGGTGGGGACCACGTCAGTACGGTCATTGGAAAGTGCAGCACAAGCGGCGAAGCAAAAAGGTGAACCACTGGCGCCATTTTTTAATGACACCCAGATTTTTATCTATCCCGGTTACCAGTGGCAGCTAGTGGATGTGCTTGTCACCAATTTCCACTTGCCGGAATCAACCTTGATCATGCTGGTGAGTTCTTTTGCCGGTTACGAACATACCATGGCCGCTTATCGCGCGGCAGTTGAAGAACGCTATCGCTTTTTCAGCTATGGCGATGCCATGTTTATAACCCGTCAGCAACAACCTGATTAATTAAGTTCACGCGAAGCCTGGCTTCGTGTGATCTAAGCTTGCGGCAGGGTAAACCTTGTTAGCATAAGACACACGCCAGACTGTTTCTCTGGCACTGAGGAGGATTCGTGGAATACGAACTAAAGAAAACCGATGGACGCGCCCGCCGTGGCCGTTTGATTTTTGAGCGCGGCACGGTCGAAACCCCGGCATTTATGCCCGTGGGGACCTATGGCACCGTAAAAGGCATGACCCCTGAAGAAGTGAAAGGCACCGGGGCTGAGATCTTACTCGGTAATACCTTTCACCTATGGTTACGTCCGGGGCAAGAAGTTATGCGACTGCATGGGGATTTGCATGACTTTATGCAGTGGCATGGCCCTATTTTAACCGACTCTGGCGGCTTCCAAGTTTTTAGCTTAGGAGATATCCGTAAAATCACTGAAGAAGGAGTGCATTTTCGTAACCCGGTTAACGGTGATCGGATTTTCATGGATGCGGAAAAATCCATGGAGATCCAATACGACCTTGGCTCAGACATCGTGATGATCTTTGATGAGTGTACCCCGTATCCTGCGACGCACGCTGAAGCGAAAAAGTCGATGGAGATGTCACTGCGCTGGGCCAAGCGTAGTCGCAATCATTTTGACAAACTTGGTAACAAAAATGCGCTGTTCGGCATTGTGCAAGGTGGTGTATATGAAGACTTACGCGATGTGTCGGTAGAAGGCCTAACTGAGATTGGCTTTGATGGTTACGCCGTTGGCGGACTTGCCGTCGGTGAGCCAAAAGAAGATATGCATCGCATCTTGGAGCATACCTGCCCGCAGTTGCCGGAAGACAAACCCCGTTATCTAATGGGAGTGGGTAAACCGGAAGACCTCGTGGAAGGGGTGCGTCGTGGCGTTGATATGTTCGATTGCGTGATGCCGACCCGAAATGCCCGAAATGGTCACCTATTTATTACCGGTGGTGTGATCAAGATCCGTAATGCGAAACATAAAAGTGATACCTCGCCTCTGGATCCTGAGTGTGACTGTTACACTTGCCGCCATTATAGCCGTGCCTATCTTTACCACTTAGACCGTTGTAATGAAATCCTCGGTGCGCGACTCAATACTATCCATAACTTGCGTTATTATCAGCGCGTGATGGAAGGTTTGCGTAACGCGATTGACGAAGGTAGATTAGATGCCTTTGTAGCGGATTTCTACGCGCGTCGTGGTAAGGAAGTGCCACCGCTCGATTGATTTCGAATTCAACAACTAAAACGAGGACGTGATTGAATGTTTATCTCACAAGCTCACGCAGCGGCTGAAGCCGGCCCACAAGGTGGCGGTATGCAGCTTTTTATTATGCTTGGTCTCTTTGCGGTTATTTTCTATTTTATGATTTATCGCCCGCAATCTAAGCGTGTTAAAGAGCATAAAAACCTAATGGCATCCATGAGCAAAGGAGACGAAGTACTGACCGGTGGTGGTTTGGTGGGTAAAATCACCCAAATTGCTGAAGACAATGACTTTATTGTTATTGCTCTTAACGACAATAACGAAGTGACCATTAAAAAAGACTTCGTGACGGCAGTACTGCCCAAAGGTACTATCCAGTCTCTCTAATTCTCGCAACCATAAAGGATGCATGCTGTGCTAAACCGTTATCCTTTGTGGAAGTACATCATGGTGCTAATAGCCTTGGTTATTGGCATCGTGTATGCGCTTCCCAATTTATACGGTGAAGATCCAGCAGTACAAATTTCCGGGGCGCGTGGCGCCTCGGTAGATATGACTGCGCTGGACTCCATCAAACAAACCCTCGAATCCAACGATCTCTCCTATCAATCTATCGCGCTCGAAGACGGCACTGTCTTAGCCCGCTTTAAAGACACTGAATCGCAAATCAGTGCTCGTGATGCGTTGATGTCTCGCTTCGATAGCAATAACTATGTGGTCGCATTAAACCTGGCGCCAGCGACCCCTTCTTGGTTGGACGCCCTTGGCGCAACACCAATGAAATTGGGACTCGATTTACGTGGCGGGGTACACTTCTTAATGGAAGTGGACATGGACGCTGCGCTAGAAAAGTTGATTACCCAGCAAGAAGACAGCTTTCGTACCGATTTACGTGAAGCGCGCATTCGCTATCGTGGTTTACGTGTCGAAGATAACACGCGCGTAATGGTTAACTTGCGTAACGCAGAAGACACCAATAAAGCGCTCGAGCTACTGTCGAACAATTATCGGGATATGAACTTCTCGATTGATGAAGACGACGGCACCTTAACCGCGGTGTACAAAGAAGAGCGATTAAAAGAAATCCGTAACTACGCGGTGGCGCAAAACATCACTATTTTGCGTAATCGTGTCAATGAGCTCGGGGTCGCAGAGCCTTTGGTCCAACGTCAAGGTGCGAGTCGCATCGTGGTTGAATTGCCAGGTGTGCAAGATACGGCCCGAGCAAAAGAAATTCTCGGTGCGACCGCGACCTTGGAATTTCGTGAAGTCGACCAAGATGCCGATTTATCTGCAGCGATGGCAGGGCGTGTTCCGCCGGGTAGTGAGCTAATGAGCTCGCGTGACGGGCGTCCTGCGGTGTTGAAAAAGCGAGTCATCTTAACCGGTTCACACATCACAGACGCCAGTTCATCACGTGATGAGTACAGTCGCCCACAAGTGAACATCTCGCTCGACAGCGAGGGCGGTGACAAAATGTCTGACTTCAGTAAGCGTAACATTGGCGAGCTGATGGCAACGGTGTTTGCTGAGTACAAAGACAGTGGTGAGCGTGACGAAAATGGCAAAGTGATCTTGGAAAAACACGAAGAAGTGATTAACCAAGCGACCATTCAATCGGCATTAGGCCGTGACTTCCGAATTACCGGGATCGACTCAGCAGCTGAAGCTCACAACCTTGCGTTATTGCTACGTGCCGGTGCGTTGATTGCGCCCATTTCGATTGTTGAAGAACGCACCATAGGTCCATCCATGGGGCAGCAAAACATCAATATGGGTATACAAGCCTGTTTATGGGGCCTCGTTGCAGTCATGCTGTTTACACTGGTGTATTACCGCCGCTTCGGCTTGTTTGCTAACTGTGCCTTGTTCGCGAATATCATCTTGATTATTGGGATTATGTCGCTTATTCCAGGCGCCACCATGACGCTACCGGGCATTGCCGGTATTGTCTTAACCGTGGGGATGGCGGTGGATGCTAACGTGCTTATTTTTGAACGTATTCGAGAAGAGCTGCACGAAGGGCGTAGTCCACAACATGCGATTGATCGGGGTTATTCCAACGCCTTTAGTACCATTGCCGATGCTAACATTACCACGCTGATTACGGCGATCATCTTGTTTGCTGTGGGTACTGGCGCAATTAAAGGTTTCGCGGTGACACTATCGATTGGTATTTTGACCTCCATGTTTACCGCTATCGTGGGAACGCGTGCACTGGTAAATCTTGTGTATGGCGGCAAGCGCGTCGAAAAACTGTCGATTTAAGGGAGCCCAAGCATGTTTCAAATATTTAAACCGGACATGTCGATCAACTTTATGCGTTGGTCTAAAGTGGCCTTCGTGTTCTCGATCTTCATGATTGCGGCGTCTGTGGTCACCTTATCAACCAAATGGTTGAATTGGGGGCTCGATTTTACCGGCGGTACCTTGATTGAAGTCGGTTTTGAACAACCGGCTGATCTTGCCCTAATCCGTGATTCGTTATCCGCTGAAGGCTTTGGCGATGCGGTGGTGCAAAACTTTGGTAGCGCCACGGACGTGATGGTTCGGCTGCGTCCACGTGATGACATGGAAGGTGAAAACCTCGGTAATGAAGTACTGAATGCCATCAAAGCCGGTACCGGTGATAACGTCGAGATGCGCCGCATCGAGTTTGTCGGCCCCAATGTCGGGGACGAGCTGACCGAAGCGGGTGGCTTGGCAATCATCATTGCATTGGTTTGTATCCTGATTTATGTCTCGTTCCGTTTCGAATGGCGTCTAGCTTCCGGTGCCGTCATGGCACTGGCTCACGATGTGATTATTACGCTGGGGATTTTCTCTCTGTTCGACGTGGAGGTGGATCTCACTATCGTCGCTGCTTTGCTGACAGTCGTGGGCTACTCGCTTAACGATACCATTGTGGTGTTTGACCGTATTCGTGAGAACTTCCGCAAGCTTCGTAAAGTCGAGTCAGACGAAATCATCAATGCGTCTGTTTCACAAACCCTAAGTCGGACAACCATCACTTCAGGCACTACCTTGTTTGTGGTGATTTCGCTCTTTACCTTGGGTGGGTCGATGATCCATGGGTTTGCCATGGCACTGTTGATTGGTATTACCGTCGGGACATACTCATCGATTTATGTTGCTTCGGCGCTGGCCTTGAAACTCGGTATTGCGCGCGAGCACCTCTTGATCCCTGAAGTGGAAAAAGAAGGGGAAGAGTNGCCTTAACCACGCTTGCCCTGTGCTTAGAGTGGGGCTATGCAGTGACCAAGTGGCGAATTGTTTACAAGCCGTCATCTTCTTCAGGCACAAAAAAGCGGCGCTCATTGAGCGCCGCTTTTTATTAATATCTTATCGGTGTCTTTATTTTTTCATCGACTCAGGCGCGTGTTCGCGAACTTTGGCGAGTATACCTTTCACCACACGTGCGCCACCGCTGACAATATTGCCAGAGCGCATATAGTCGGTACCGCCGTTAAAGTCAGTGCAAATGGCACCCGCTTCGCGCGCAATTAACTCACCCGCAGCCAGATCCCAAGGCTTAAGGCCCAGTTCAAAGAAGCCGTCAACACGGCCCGCGGCAACGTAGCAAAGATCGAGCGCTGCCGATCCAGTACGACGGAAGTCAGCACAATCGACAAACAACGCCCCAACAACGGCGATAAAGCCTTCAGCGTGCTGTTTAGCTTTAAACGGGAAGCCGGTCGCTAAGAGGGTGCCGTCAAGCTCTTTGGCGCTGCCAGTACGGATACGCTTGTTATTGAGTTGTGCGCCAGAACCACGTTGAGCGGTAAATAGCTCATTGCGGATAGGATCGTAAACGCAACCAATTTCTGTACGGCCTTTAATGCGCACAGCAATGGAAACGCAGAAATGCGGGAAGTCGTTAATGAAGTTAGTGGTGCCATCCAGTGGGTCGATGATCCATTGATAATCGCTATCTTTACCTTCCGCCACGCCTGACTCTTCGCCAATGATGGTGTGGTCCGGATATGATTTTTTAATAATATCGATAATGATTTGTTCCGCCGCTTTGTCGACATTAGTGACGAAGTCATTACTGCCTTTTTGTGCGGTTTCGATGTTGTCTTTGTTTTCTGCAGATTTAGCGATAAAATCGCCAGCCTTCCGTGCAGCACGGACGGCGATGTTTAGCATCGGATGCATACGGTTTTCCCAACGGATGTTAAAGAACGAAAGCGGGGCGGAGTATAACAGAGCCAGAGCAAAAGGAAAGTGGGTATTTTTTAACCGTCAATAAGCGCGTGGCCTCTGCTAAATATGACACCAGCCGCAGGCTTAGCTGAGAAGTATTATCGATTGCACTGTGATAAACTGCGCAGATCTAACAGACCGCTGCCCATCCCATCCAAGATGGACAGAGCAAGAGACGAAAACAACATCATGCTAGATCAAATTCGCGTTGTATTAGTAGGCACGTCCCACTCCGGAAACATTGGCTCAGCCGCCCGAGCGATGAAAGTCATGGGACTGACCAACATGACATTAGTGGCGCCTGGCTGTGAAGTGGACGGTCAAGCCATTGCCTTAGCCGCAGGGGCCAGTGATATTGCCAATAACGCGAGAGTGGTGAATACGCTTGAAGAAGCGGTGGCCGATTGTGGCCTAGTGATAGGCACCAGCGCAAGAAGCCGAACATTAGAATGGCCGATGCTGGATGCGCGAGCGTGCGGCCAAAAAGCCATTCAAGAAGCCGCAACACATCCGGTTGCCATCGTTTTTGGCCGAGAGCGAACTGGCTTAACCAATGAAGAGCTGCAAACATGTCACTATCATGTTTCGATTCCATCCAATCCAGACTACAGCTCTTTGAATTTGGCCATGGCTGTGCAAACGCTGTGTTATGAAATGCGTGTCGCCTGGTTGGACAGTCAAGCCTATCAAGGCCCAACCCTTGAGCAAGACTATCCGCTGAACCAAGATTTGGCGCGTTTTTATACGCACCTCGAAACGGTTCTTACTAAAACAGGGTTTATCCGTACTCAGCACCCTGGCATGGTCATGACAAAACTACGTCGCTTATTTAATCGCGCGCGCTTAGAGAGTCAGGAACTCAATATTTTACGAGGCGTGCTGTCTTCGGTGGAAAAGGTGACCAAACAGGCGGCATCGAGCGAGCAAAATACCGATAATCACTCCCCACGTTGATCCTTTCAAATGAGGCGTCGTACACCTTGGTGAAAACTTGACAAAAATACTCAGGTAAATACTTGACCAAAATACTCAGGTATGTAACCATTTGAGCATCTATTCACCACAGGTAGCGTGTTATGAGATTGACTTCGAAAGGCCGTTATGCGGTTACCGCCATGCTCGACGTGGCGCTTCATGCCGAGCAGGGTCCTGTGCCCCTGGCGGACATCTCTGAGCGTCAAGGCATTTCCTTGTCTTATCTTGAGCAACTTTTTTCACGGCTCCGTAAGTCGGGACTGGTCAGCAGTGTTCGTGGTCCAGGCGGTGGTTATCGTCTCGGGATAGCAGCCAACGAGATTGCCGTTGGCGCGGTGATTGCCGCGGTTGACGAATCGGTTGATGCGACAAAATGCCAAGGTAAAGCAGACTGCCAAGGCGGAACCCGTTGTTTGACACACACCTTGTGGCACGACTTAAGTGCCCGTATTAGCGGTTTTCTAAACGACATCACGCTCGGTGAGCTGATGCATGATAACGAAGTGAAGCAAGTAGCAGATCGTCAGGATGCTAAACTGGACGCCTCATTGGCGCCAAGAAACACGTTTAGCTCGAAGGTCAAACAAGATAGCGCCACCATAGGCGTGAACGTTCGCTCCTGATGACCAATGTCGGTGTAATTGGAGAAAAACATGAAATTGCCCATATATTTTGATTATTCAGCCACGTGTCCGGTTGATCCGCGCGTTGCTGAAAAAATGAGTCAGCATCTGACCATGGACGGGGTCTTCGGTAACCCAGCCTCTCGCTCGCACCGTTTTGGTTGGCAAGCAGAAGAAGCCGTTGATACCGCACGCGAAAACATTGCCGATTATTGCAATGCCGATCCGCGTGAGATCGTGTTCACCTCTGGCGCGACGGAATCAGACAACCTAGCCATTAAAGGTATTGCCAATTTCTACTCGAAAAAAGGCAAGCACATCATTACCTGCAAGACCGAGCACAAAGCGGTACTTGATCCATGCCGGCAGCTAGAGCGAGAAGGCTTTGAAGTCACCTACCTCGACCTAGAAGAAAACGGCTTAGTTGATCTGAAAAAGCTAGAAGCGGCGATGCGTGATGACACCATTTTGGTTTCTATCATGCACGTGAATAACGAAATTGGCGTGATTCAAGACGTTTCGGCTATCGGCGAATTATGCCGCGAGCGCAAGATCATGTTCCACGTGGATGCTGCACAATCTGTGGGCAAAGTGCCTTTAGATGTGAAAGAAATGAAAATTGATCTGATTTCTTTCAGCGCGCACAAAGCTTACGGACCAAAAGGCATCGGCGCTTTGTATGTTCGCCGTAAGCCACGGGTGCGTATTGAGGCGCAAATGCACGGTGGTGGTCACGAGCGTGGTATGCGCTCAGGCACCTTACCGACCCACCAAATTGTGGGTATGGGTGAAGCCTTCCGTATCGCTAAAGAAGAGCGTGAAAAAGATTTTGAACATGCACTTGCGTTACGTAATCGCTTTTATGACGGCGTCAAAGATTTAGAAGAAGTTTACGTTAATGGTGATTTGGAGCAGCGCGTTCCACACAACTTGAACGTGAGCTTTGCCTTTGTTGAAGGTGAGTCTTTGTTGATGGCGCTAAAAGATCTGGCGGTATCGTCTGGGTCGGCGTGTACATCAGCAAGCCTTGAGCCTTCTTATGTTCTTCGTGCGCTAGGACGCGACGATGAGCTAGCACACAGCTCACTACGTTTTTCATTTGGTCGTTTTACTACTGAAGAAGAAGTGGATTACGCGATTGAAAAAGTCCGTGAGGCCGTGAACAAGCTGCGAGAAATGTCACCACTTTGGGACATGTACAAAGACGGTATTGATTTAAGTACCGTTGAATGGGCGCACCACTAATACGAAAAACGCGCCAACTGGCAACAGTGAGCAATCATATTGAGGAAACAATTATGGCTTACAGCGAAAAAGTAATTGACCACTACGAAAACCCACGTAACGTTGGCTCGTTTGAAAAAGGCGATCCATCCGTCGGTAACGGCATGGTCGGTGCCCCAGCATGTGGCGACGTCATGAAGCTACAAATCAAGGTGAATGACGAAGGCATCATCGAAGACGCTAAATTTAAAACCTATGGCTGCGGGTCAGCGATCGCATCGAGCTCGTTGGTCACCGAATGGGTAAAAGGCCGTTCGATTGACGATGCCGCTGCAATCAAAAACTCTGAGATTGCGGAAGAGCTTGAGCTGCCACCGGTTAAAGTCCACTGCTCTATCTTAGCGGAAGACGCCATTAAAGCAGCAGTTAGCGACTACAAGAAAAAACACCAGCAGTAAAACGAAGGGGTTGTTGATACTATGGCTATTACCATGACACAAGCGGCATCAGATCGCGTAAGAGCGTTTCTAGACAACCGTGGAAAGGGCATTGGCTTGCGTCTTGGCGTACGGACGTCAGGATGTTCTGGCATGGCCTATGTCATTGAATTTGCTGATGAGCTTCAAGAAGGTGATCAGGTATTCGAATACGATGACGTCAAGGTAATCGTCGATGGCAAGAGCTTGCTCTATCTCGAAGGGACAGAGTTAGATTTTGTCAAAGAAGGCCTAAATGAAGGTTTTCAGTTCAACAACCCTAACGTCAGTAGCGAATGTGGTTGTGGCGAAAGCTTCAACGTGTAATACGTGAGAGCACATGAATCATTTTGAACTCTTCGGGCTACCGTATCAGTTTGAGCTGGACGGTAGCTCGCTTTCTTCAACGTTTCGGGAGCTGCAACGCCAGTATCACCCAGATAACGTTGCTAGCCAAGACGATAAAACGCGTCTTCAGGCGGTGCAGAAAGCCTCGCAAATTAACGATGCGTTTCAGACGTTGAAAGATCCCGTTCGACGCGCTGAATATATGCTGACGTTACAAAGCATTGATATAAAAGACGAACAGCAAACGATGCAGGATCCTGAGTTCTTAATGCAGCAAATGACACTGCGTGAAGAACTGGAGTCGATCACTGATAGCCAAGACGATGCTGCGTTATTTGATTTTGGCGCAAAAGCACAAGCGCTTTATGATGCCTTGATCAAAGAGGTTAAGCAGGCACTCGCTGCTTCTCAATGGCAAGAGGCGGCAGTGATTGTGCGCAAGCTTAAGTTTGCAGAGAAGCTTTGCTCCGAAGTGGAGCGCGTCGAAGATCAGCTGATGAGCTGATCGGCACTATTCGCCTGTCAACGCAGTAAAGTTTAAGGATTAGACATGGCACTGTTACAGATTTCAGAGCCCGGTCAAAGTGCCGCGCCGCATGAACACAAGCATGCAGTCGGCATCGATTTGGGTACGACCAACACTTTGGTTGCCACGGTACGAAGCGGTGTCGCAACCACCTTGAACGATGAACACGATCGATCACTGATCCCGTCGGTGGTCCACTATGGTGGTGATGCCATTTCAGTGGGTTATGATGCCCTTCCTCATGTGCAAACGGATAGTGCCAACACCTTGGTATCGGTCAAGCGCATGATGGGACGCTCTTTGGATGACGTCCAGACACGTTATCCGCAACTTCCTTATCGGTTTTCACAAACTGAAAATGGCCTGCCACAAGTCGAGACACGACGTGGTGCCATCAACCCAGTTCAAGTCTCGTCCGATATTTTGCGGGCGGTACGTGAACGTGCAGAAGTCAGCTTGGGTGATGCGCTTGAAGGCGTGGTGATCACTGTTCCAGCTTATTTTGATGATGCGCAGCGAGCAGGCACCAAAGATGCCGCGACACTCGCGGGCCTGAATGTACTCCGTTTACTCAATGAGCCAACCGCAGCGGCCATTGCTTATGGGCTCGACTCGGGCCAAGAGGGCGTGATCGCTGTGTATGATCTCGGGGGCGGGACCTTCGATATATCGATTCTCCGTCTCTCCCAAGGCGTGTTTGAAGTCATGGCCACCGGGGGCGATTCAGCACTAGGTGGGGATGATTTTGACCACCTGCTCGAGCAATGGATCTGTGAGCAAGCCGGGTTTGAAACCCTCAGTGGTGATGAGCGCCGTACGGTGCTCCACGCAGCGACACAGGCTAAAATCGCATTGTCTTCCTCTGCCAGTACCGACATTGACGTACTCGGTTGGCAAGGTACGCTGACACGTGACACCTTTGATGCCTTGGTCGCCCCTTTGGTTAAAAAGACCTTGATGTCGTGCCGTCGTGCGCTTAAAGACGCCGGCGTCAGTGCCGATGAAATCCTAGAAGTCGTGATGGTCGGCGGGTCAACCCGGGTACCGGCCGTTCGCCATCAAGTCGGCGACTTCTTTGGTCGTGAACCGTTAACCAGTATCGACCCAGATAAAGTGGTCGCGATAGGTGCCGCAACACAAGCGGATATTTTGGTCGGCAATAAGCCCGACTCTGACATGTTGTTGCTGGACGTGATCCCGCTTTCGCTCGGCATTGAAACCATGGGCGGCCTGGTAGAAAAAATCATTCCACGCAATACCACCATTCCTGTGGCGAAAGCCCAAGAGTTCACCACGTTTAAAGACGGTCAAACCGGCATGAAAGTGCACGTGGTACAAGGTGAACGTGAAATGGTGGATGATTGCCGCTCGTTGGCGCGTTTCTCCTTAAAAGGCATTCCACCGATGACCGCGGGGGCAGCCCATGTCCGCGTGACCTACCAAGTGGATGCCGACGGTTTGCTGTCTGTGTCGGCCATGGAAAAGTCGACTGGTGTGGCCTCGTCGATACAGGTTAAACCGTCTTACGGGCTCAATGATGACGAAATCGCCAACATGATCAAATCATCATTTACCCATGCGGAAGAAGACAAAGATGCCCGCTATTTGGCGGAGCAACGCGTTGAAGCCGATCGGGTGATCGAAGGCCTACTGGTCGCCATGCAACAAGACGGTGACACCTTGCTCGATCATAATGAGCAACAAGCGCTCGTGAACGAAATTGAAACATTGATCGCGCTGCGTAACGGCGATGATGGCGCTGCCATTGAAGCGGGAATCAAAGCACTAGATAAAGCCAGCCAGACCTTTGCGGCACGTCGTATGGACAAATCGATTCGTAATGCGTTGGCCGGTCAATCCATTGATGAGGTGTAATCATGCCTAAGATTATTGTTCTGCCGCACCACGAGTTATGCCCAGAAGGTGCGGAACTGGAAGGGAAAGAAGGGGAGACCGTCCTCGATGTGGCGCTAAAAAATGGCATTGGCATCGAGCACGCGTGTGAAAAGTCTTGCGCGTGTACTACCTGTCACATTGTGGTTCGCGAAGGCTTTGACTCGCTCGACGAAAGTGATGAGCTTGAAGATGACATGCTCGATAAAGCATGGGGACTTGAGCCAGAGTCCCGCTTGGGCTGTCAGGCGAAAATTACCGATGAAGATCTGGTGGTCGAAATTCCACGCTACACCCTAAACCATGCAGCGGAAAATCATTAATCTAATGCTGTAACGGACGGAGAAGCAAAATGAGTTTAAAATGGACGGATTCACTCGATATTGCGATTGAGCTGTGTGACGCTTACCCAGATGTCGATCCTAAAACAGTACGTTTTACCGACTTGCATCAATGGATCACCGAACTGGATGACTTTGACGATGATCCTGAGCGCTCGAATGAACGGATTTTGGAAGCGATCATTATGTGCTGGATGGATGAGCAAGACTGAGGGCTAGCTCTCGTGAGTGATTGATAATACTTGTGTTATTGTCACCGGCTCGGCACAGTATCGACGGCCAAATAGAGTTATTACCAAAAGCGGGCCCATCGGTTCGCTTTTTTTATTCCACTGGGTGCCATGTACTCAACGTACGCTGCCCAGTCAAACACGCTGTACAGTAAAAAACAGCGCGACAGTACAAGGAGTACAAAATGTCAGAAACATTAAAAGTAACCCTGTCGCATCAGCCGGCAGCCGCGCAATGGGGCGATAATGCGCTGGTCTCTTTTGACGCCGATAAAGCGCTTATCCATGCACCGAGCGACACCAATCAACGAGATAAGGTGCAACAAGCCGCGCGTAAACTCGAGGGGCAAGGTGTCCCTGCACTGACGCTGACCGGCGAGCATTGGGATCTTGAATTAGTGTGGGCCTTTTACCAAGGGCTTCGCGGTCCTAAAAATAAAGTGGCTTTTGCGCAAGCGGTCTTAAATGACACAGACACCAAGGAGTTCGAACTTCGGCAAACTGTTGGTGACTGGGTGCGCGATATTATCAACCAACCGGCAGAAGAAGTCGGTCCGCATCAGTTGGTGGCCCGCGCAGGGGAATTTGTAAAATCGATGGCACCGGAGCCGGAGCATGTCACTTACAAGATTATTTCAGGCACGGATCTGTTAGAAAAAGGCTGGCACGGCATCTATACCGTTGGACGAGGCTCTGCCCGTAAACCGACCATGTTGCAATTGGACTACAACCCGACCGGCGATCCGGATGCACCGGTTTATGCATGCTTAGTCGGAAAAGGGATCACCTTTGATTCGGGCGGCTATAGCATCAAAGGCTCAGATTTTATGACCACCATGAAAGCCGATATGGGTGGCTCGGCAACCGCGACAGGCGCATTGGCGATGGCAGTGGCGAAGGGCCTAAATAAGCGCGTGAAATTAGTGCTTTGCTGTGCAGAGAACATGATCTCAAGCAGTGCCTACAAGCTAGGTGATATTATCACTTACAAAAACGGCGTGACGGTTGAAGTATTGAATACCGATGCCGAAGGACGCTTGGTGCTCGCGGATGGCTTAATGTATGCCAGTGAGCAAAAGCCTGAACTCTTAATTGATTGCGCCACCCTGACGGGCTCAGCAAAAGCCGCATTGGGTAACGATTATCACGCATTGTTTAGCTTTGATGATAAGCTCGCCCATCGTACCCTTGAGGCGGCACAGCAAGAGGGTGAAGGAATGTGGTCTCTCCCTGTGGCTGAATTCCATCGTAAGTTACTGCCTTCTTCATTTGCTGATATTGCCAACGTATCGACAGGCGCGTACATGCCAGGTGCGAGCACGGCCGCCGCGTTTTTATCGTATTTTGTCGAAGATTACCAAAAAGGCTGGATGCACATCGACTGTTCGGGGACTTATCGTAAAGCCGCCAGTGACAAATGGGCGGTCGGTGCCACCGGGATGGGCGTGAAAACCTTGGCGCGTGTGTTATTGGATGAAGCCAAATAACCTCATCAATTAATCGGTGAGGTGTTAACGAATTTTTTGTGTGAGTTAACGCTTCACCGCATTGGTGATAGGGGCAGACAATAAAGTTTGCTAGGGTAAGCGCGTTGTTGCTCCTAGTGAGCCTGATTTAGACAGTAAAAGGACAAGCGAATGACCATTGAACGCACTTTTTCTATCGTCAAACCTGATGCCGTAGAGCGTAACTTGATTGGTACGCTTTATCAGCGTATCGAAAGTGCTGGCTTACGCATCGTGGCAGCGAAAATGTTACACCTTAGCAAAGAACAGGCTGAGGGGTTTTATGCTGAGCACCAAGGTAAACCTTTCTTTGCGTCCTTAGTCGAGTTTATGACCTCTGGACCGATTATGGTGCAGGTGTTGGAAGGCGAGGGTGCCATTAACCGTTATCGTGAGTTGATGGGCAAAACTAACCCTGAAGAAGCGGCTTGCGGGACATTGCGCGCTGACTACGCGGAAAGTATGCAATATAACTCCGTACATGGCTCGGATAGCCCAGGCTCGGCTGAACGTGAAATTGCGTATTTTTTCACCGCGGATGAGATTCATCCTCGTTGTTAACGCAAAGACGGATATAAAAGGTTTATAAAGAGGCGCGAGCCTCTTTTTTGTTTTGTTCTTCTCCTGCCTCTTACCTGAATAACCACGCTCATAGAGAGTGGAAAGTGTGATCTAAAGCCTGTACAATTTCGCGCCTTAAGCGCGTTCCGAACAGGGATCTTGACTAGATTCAAGGTGTATTC
>NZ_MUFH01000074.1:0-9975 GCF_001996115.1 Salinivibrio sp. MA427 | reverse complement strand
GTGAATATACCATGCTATTCAACGTCTGATAATGCACGTCTGACTCGTGTTTTAACGACAGAACCGGGATCGAATCACATGCTTAAACAACCGGAGTTGAAAGGCTCTACTTTCACCCTATCCGTCCTCCATCTTGTTGACGATAACTTCGCCGCGGCGGCTGATGTGCTGGCCGAGAAGGTCACTCAAGCACCTGGTTTTTTTGAAGGTGCCCCCGTTGTGGCTGATGTTCAACGCCTTTCTCAATGTCCTGACATCAGTGCGTTAAAGCGCTGTTTACAGGCAACGGGAATGATTCTTATCGGACTGACTGGGGTCACGCACAACCATACACGCCAACTTGCGCTAGATTCGGGACTGGCCGTGCTTAAATCAAGTAAGCAGTCACGGATCGCAGATCCGATACAAACGCCAGCAAAAGTGGTCACCGCGCCTGTTCGTTCCGGCCAGCAAATTTATGCTAAAAACGCAGATTTGGTCATCTTGAATCATGTGAGCGCCGGGGCAGAAGTGATTGCCGATGGCAGCATTCATATTTATGGCGTGCTACGAGGCCGAGCAATTGCCGGCGCATGCGGACAAAAACAAGCACGCATTTATTGTCAGAACCTTCAGTCAGAATTATTGTCAGTGGCAGGTAGCTATTGGCTGAATGATAAGATTCCACCAGAACATGTTGAGCGGCCAGCCATGGTGTCGCTTAATCAAGAAAGCTTACAGATTGACCCCCTCACGCTATAACAGAATAAGGACGAGGAATGGCACGAATTATTGTAATTACTTCCGGCAAAGGTGGCGTGGGAAAAACCACCTCAAGTGCAGCATTAGCGACCGGATTAGCATTAACAGGCAAAAAAACAGCGGTTATCGATTTTGATATCGGTTTACGTAACCTGGACTTAGTGATGGGGTGTGAACGCCGTGTTGTCTACGACTTTGTTAATGTCATTAATGGTGAGGCGAATCTCCATCAAGCATTGATTAAAGATAAACGCGTAGAAAACTTGTTTATTCTACCCGCTTCTCAGACACGCGATAAAGATGCGCTGACCAAAGAAGGGGTTGAACGTGTTTTAAAAGACATGGACGAGCTTGGTTTTGAATACATTATTTGCGACTCTCCTGCGGGCATCGAGGCTGGCGCATTAATGGCGCTGTATTTTGCTGATGAAGCAATTGTCACGACCAATCCTGAAGTGTCATCTGTACGCGATTCTGACCGTATTCTTGGCATTCTTGACTCTAAATCACGCCGCGCAGAAAACGGTGAGGAGCCGGTTAAACACCACTTATTAGTCACTCGTTATAACCCTGCACGTGTGACCAATGGCGAAATGCTAAGTGTCGAAGACGTTGAAGATATTCTACGTATTCCTCTGCTGGGCGTGATCCCGGAAAGCCAGTCGGTATTACACGCCTCGAACAAAGGTGAGCCTGTTGTGCTTGACCAAGAGTCTGACGCAGGCCAGGCCTACGAAGATGCCATCGCTCGTCTGCTGGGTGAAGAGCGCCCCTTCCGCTTTATTGAGGAAGAGCGTAAAGGTTTCTTAAAACGCTTATTTGGAGGCTAATGTGGCATTGCTAGAATTCTTCCGGCCCACTAAGAAAAAGTCCGCCAACATCGCGAAAGAGCGTTTACAGATTATTGTTGCCGAGCGTCGTAGTGCCGATAGCCCTGCTCCAAACTATCTGCCTCAGCTTAAGCAGGATATCTTAGATGTCATCCGGAAATATGTCGATATTGCGCCAGACCAGGTATCGGTTAGCCTCGAGCAAGGGGATGATGATCTGTCTGTTTTAGAGCTAAATGTTACGCTCCCCGAGGAAGGAAAGGACCACTAATACGGCCCCTTTTTCTCAAAAACACGAAAGCGGTGCACGAGCACCGCTTTTTAGGTTTAGGCAGTTGGCTTTTTGGGAATAACCGCTAACAGAGCATCGCCAATTAACGTGTAACGCCATCCTTTTGCCAACTCGGGGCGCTTCTCTTCTTGGCAATCATCTCGCCATACCCAAGTAATCAGCTGATTCAGCTGTTTTTTGGAGCCAATAAACTCTGGCGCTAATCCAGCGTTATCAGCCGCTTCTTGCACTTTTTCTTTAATTGCTTTGATCACCGCTTTATAGCCTGGTTCATCAACCAATCGTGTCAGCGCTGGCGGGCATTTATCCGCAGTCACCTTGTCAGCCTGTTTTGCGATTTTTATCAGTGTTTGTGCATGATAGCGAATTTCAAAGCGATCAAACCCATGTTCCTGCATTTGCTCTACTGTGCGTATATCGTATCGCGCCATTTTCCAAAGGTGCTGTTCTTTGACGATAAAATTAAGCGCCATATCACGACGTCGTGCCTCTTTGGCTCGCCATTTTGCCAACGCTTGCAATACTGCCAATTGTTGTGGATTCAACTGCCAAGCATATTTAATCTCTCGATAGACAGCATCATCCGCCTTTGGCTGCTGTTTTTTCAGGCAAAGCAGTGCGCACTCCTCGACGATAGCCTCTTGCCACGGTGTCTGCGCTAAGGCGTCAGACAACGCCTGATAAAGTGGCATCAAATAGTAAACATCTGCTGCGGCGTAGTGCTTTTGCTTGTCGGTCAGTGGCCGTGCACACCAGTCAGTGCGTGACTCGCCCTTGTCCAGCGCCACACCGACATAACGCTCAACTAAGCTTGCAAACCCTTCCGATACACCATGGCCTAAAAATGCTGCCATGATTTGGGTATCAATCATTGGTGTCGGTAGCGCACCCGCATGGTGTAGAAACACCTCTAAGTCTTCACTGCTCGCATGTAGTACCTTAGTCACGCTGACGTCGGCCATCAGTGCCCACAAAGGCGATAAATCGTCAATCGCGATAGGATCGACTAGCGCGAGGCACTCCCCGTCATAAAGCTGAACTAAGCCCAGCTGAGCATAGAAAGTGCGAGTGCGGACAAACTCGGTATCGACCATCACGGTTGCTTGCTGACGAAGACGCGTGCATATAGCCACGAGTTGTTGAGAAGAGGTGATCAGTTGATAGTTCACAAAAAAGCCCATAAAGAAAATGCCGGCGATGCCGGCATTTCGTGATTCGTTATCGCTAGTTTACCCTTTTCTGGGTCGGTTCGCATCAAGCCGACGCTTTTTGCGCAGGCGCCTCAGACTCGTCTCTTAACTCACGACGCAAAATTTTACCAACATTGGTTTTAGGTAATTCATCCCTAAATTCCACCACACGCGGTACCTTATAGCCCGTAAGATGCTTACGACAGTGGGCAACGAGATCATCTCGCGTGAGCGAGGGATCTTTTTTCACCACACAGATCTTCACCAACTCGCCCGAGTTTTCGTTAGGCTGGCCAATCGCTGCAACCTCGAGCACTTTTTCGTGCAGGGCGACCACGTCTTCCACTTCATTTGGGTAAACATTAAAGCCTGATACCAAAATCATGTCTTTTTTGCGGTCAACAATGTGCAAGAAACCATCATCATCAAACTGCACCACATCACCGGTCGCTAACCAGCCATGTTCATCAATGCTCTCCCGTGTGGCTTCAGGCCGATTCCAGTAGCCTTGCATCACCTGTGGGCCACGTACTAGAAGCTCACCGGGTTGATTATCGGCGACGTCGTTACCTTCATCATCGACAATACGGACCTCAGTCGAGGGCACGGGCAAACCAATTGAGCCATTGTAGTCTCGCAGATCGTACGGATACGCGGCAACCAAAGGTGAGCATTCGGTTAACCCATATCCTTCGAGTAAGTGCTTACCCGTCAGTTTTTTCCAATTTTCAGCCACTGCACGCTGTACCGCCATGCCTCCTCCCACGGTCAAACGTAGGTTCGAGAAATCGAGCTCATGGAAATCTTCGTTGTTGAGCAAGGCATTGAATAACGTATTCACGCCAGTGATCGCGGTAAATGGATATTTTTGTAGCTCTTTCACAAAACCTGGAATATCACGCGGGTTAGAAATCAGTAAGTTCTGCCCCCCCATCTCGATAAACAACAGGCAGTTTACGGTCAACGCAAAGACGTGATAAAGCGGTAATGCAGTTACCACCACTTCTTCACCCGTATTAAGCACCGGCTGGTAGGTACCTTTTGCTTGATAGACATTCGCCAACATATTGCGGTGGGTTAAGATAGCGCCTTTCGCCAATCCAGTGGTGCCACCCGTGTACTGGAGGAAAGCGACATCATCGCCTTTCAAGAAAGGCTTAACGTATTGCATTCGGCGACCACGACTCAGCGTTTGGCGCATCGATGTGGCATGAGGCAAATGATACTTGGGTACCATTTTCTTCACGTATTTGACCACAAAGTTCACCAAGGTTCCTTTGGCGCGCGGGAGTTGCTCGCCTAAGCTGGTCAAAATCACATGCTTGACTGGGGTATTGTCGACCACTTTTTCTAATGTATGGGCAAAGTTACTGACAATCACAATGGCCTTTGCTCCCGCGTCCGTCAGCTGGTGCTCTAACTCACGAGGGGTATATAACGGATTGACGTTAACAGCAACACAACCGGCACGTAAAATGCCGAATAAAGCAATCGGATATTGCAGCAGGTTTGGCATCATGATCGCAACGCGATCGCCTTTTTTCAGCTTCAGCTCATTTTGCAAATAGGCCGCAAACGCGCGGCTACGCTCTTCCAACTTACGAAACGTCATCACCTGCCCCATATTAATAAAGGCAGTCTGGTCGGCGTACTGTTGAACAGAATGTTCAAACATTTCAATAAGGGAGCGATGAGCATCTGGATCTATTTCCGCCGGCACATCCGACGGGTAACGATTAAGCCATACCTTTTCCACTGGCTTTCTCCTATATTTCTGCTGGTCGGCTATTTGGCCCACTTCGATCGACGCAAGGTATAATTCAAACAAGTGTTTAACCTGCCTACCATAACGTTAACATTATTTTTACACGAGCATTTTAAGTGCGCGTTTGAATTTTGGTCACAAAATCCGTTATCAACGACACAGTTTGTTGCGGTTGTTGAAGGTGGCAATGATGGGTTCCGGGAAGCTCAGCGAGGGTGAGTTGTTGAAACCACGTTGCCCGGATGGCCGCATCTGTTGAGCGAAATGCAGGATACCCATCTGTCGCCCGAATCGCCAGTACTGGGCAATTGATCGCTCGAATAATCGACTCACTGTGAGCTGGCGACATCCGATAAAGCGCTTCTGCGCCTAATTTGGGGTCATGACGCCAGCGTACGCCTTGTGTACACACCGAAAGTCCTCGAGCCACCAAAGGCAGAAGTGCCTCAAGCGACACTTTATTTATCGAGGCGCGTAATCGTAGCGCCTTAAGCGCCGAATCAAAGTAACGGGGGGCCTTTGTTCGTAAAATGGCCCGTTGATTCAAGCTGTTTACAAAACGTTCAGTGACTGTCTGCTCAGGTTCCGCGATCGGGCCGAGCGCTTCAATGGTCACCATGGCATCAATACTATCGGGGAAACTGGCCGCATAACAGCTAGCGACCACCCCACCCAGTGAATGACCCACCAGCACCACCGGCCCTGTGTGACCGAGCAGCGGGAGCGATGAGTGGTTCAGCACTTGGTGCAGATCATCAAGATAGTCAAAAAACGGATAATAATAATCACCGGGTTTGTGTTCCGATAAACCATGCCCTGGCCAATCAAACAGAATGAGCCCAAAATCTTGCGGCAATAAAGGAAGCAGCGAATGAAAACTCGCGAGATTATCTTGCCAACCGTGCATGAWCACTAATGTCGGTGCGCCATGGCTGGGCGTACGCACAGCCGCCGCTACCTGAATGTCTGCAAGCGGGATAGATGTGGCGACCAACCCCGAGCAAAGGCCCACTTGCTCAGGGGGCTGGGCCAATAAAGCATCAAGCTTTGCACTTAACGGTGTGGATAGCATGGCGACCCGTTATGGGTTAAGGAAGGGTAATCACGCTTTGCACATGCCCGGTACCGACACCGATACGAAGTCGAGAACAATACGACCCGTAACAATACGGCCTGTCATCATCAATCACTTGTTGCTCAATATTCCATAATTGATGTCCTTTCACCTTAAGCACTGGGTAATCATAGGCGTACGCATCGACCATACCTTGCTGGCGTGAGTCAAAGTCGCCGAGAATGGTAATCGGCCGCCCTTTGGCATAATCAGCAGGCTCCACAAACCCATCAAAAACGGCTTTAAAACGCCCGAGGGATGAGGCCTTAATATCGGGACGTCCCGCATCTGAGATTGGTAAAGCAACGATTTCTACAACCGAGTCAGACTCCCGGTTGTTGACACCGACAATCATCCCGCCTAAGCGCACTTCTTCGCCTCGTTGCGCCTCAGTCATTTTCGCCACAACTGGATATTCAGTCACGGGCTGATCCATGCGTCCTTTGAGTGTCTCCGGCAACGTTGAGCAGCCGGTTAAAGCCAAGGCACCAAGAACGACTAGCCAATAAGGTTTCATACAACACACTCCTTTTGTGCGCCATTAAACGTATATATCGACCCCAACCAAGCTCAACAGTTCCTCTCGCCGTGTTTGGTTTAACACGGCGAAATAAGATTCCATTGCCTGCCGACCTCGACCATCAGGTAAATCATATTGCACCTGTTGCTGCGCTTGCTCAGCCTGCGCAACCGACACTGGGTCAACGCGCTGGCGAACCGCGTTAGCAACTTGCGTCGTCTTCGGCGTTTGCTTGCGTGTGGCTTTCTGTTTGTTTGCCGCACGCTGGGATTGATTAGATCGGGTCGTCTGTGGGGACGGTACACCGTTAATCGATACCATATTCGCTTCCTATGCTCACCGACCGACTACCGGCCTACTCTCGCCCGGGTAATTTCTTCCACGTGACTTTATCTCGCAAATAGGTAGGGCTGGCTAGCTCGGCGGCCACCGCTTCTCCTGACTGGTACGCGTGTTGTGCAATCGCGATCATATCTTGCGCTTGCGGGTACAACACGTCTGACCTGACGCTTTGCAATCCCAACTGGGCCTCTAGATTAGGATAGGCAGGCCAGCCGGTTCCTGCCAATGTCCAAACACCTTGGTTCGAGTGAGGTGAAAGCGCATCGGGTGCGACGACCACTTCCTCACCTAAACACTGCCAACGGCCTGTTTGTGTGCGTTGGTACTGACCGACATATAACTCGCCCATCCGCGCGTCAATCGCAGCGAGAACATGGGTTGCGCCGCTCAGTCGGTAGCTTTGTGCCGCCATCGCCTCTAGCGTCGACACGCCAATCATGGGCAAATCCGCGCCAAAAGCGAGTCCTTGGGCAATACCAATACCAATGCGTACACCGGTAAAACTGCCCGGCCCGCGGCCGAACGCCAACGCATCCACCTGGCTGAGCGCGACGCCGGCTTCTGCCAGGACTTCATCAACCATCGGCAGGATCTTATTCGTGTGTTCGCGTGGGGCGATTTCACTGCGTGAAATAACATGATCGCCACAACTAAGTGCCACTGAACAATTCTCCGTCGCCGTATCGACGGCAAGTATTTTTAGCGTCATTTAACCCTCTATAGGTTGATGTGATAAATGCGAGTGAACGGTTTTATTGTCAGCCTCTGAGGGCGACAAAAAATCGTCAATATGGTTAAGCTCCCGTGTCCGTGGGATAGCAGGTAAACTGCGTAAAAAGGTCGCGCCATAGGCACGGGTGACTAAGCGGTTATCACAGATAATCAATGCGCCATAGTCTTGTTGATCACGAATCAATCGCCCCACGCCTTGTTTAAGCGTGATCACTGCTTCGGGAATTTGTACCTGAGCGAAGGGATCGCCACCTTGCAATTTGCAGTCTTCAATGCGTGCTTTTAATAAAGGATCATCCGGCGACGCAAACGGCAACTTATCAATGATAACGCAACTCAAGGCCTGGCCTCGTACATCAATGCCTTCCCAAAATGCCCCTGTCGCCACCAATAGCGCGTTACCTAAAGACAAGTATTCTGCCAATAGGCGCTGTTTAGGCATTTCGCCTTGCATCAACACCGGCAATGACAACTGCTCGCGAAATAACGCCGAGAGCTCACGGACCATTTGGTGCGACGATTAAACGGGCTTTCCAGCGTCATTTGTTGTTTGGCATCGATCCCTAATCGGTGATTAAAGTGGCCAAAATCCCCCTCTACGGCCAAGGTGGCCGAGGTGAATATCCATGCACCGCCTTGTTCGGCCATTTGTTCACGAAAACGGTCCGCTACGGATAATGGCGTAATATTCAAGCTAAAATGATGGCGTGTACATTCATACCAGTAGGAATATCCGGTTATCGACGTATCGCGAAGGCGCGTTAATCGGGCTTTAAACAGCGTAATACGGTCAAATGCGGCATCCAATAACTGGCTTCGCCCAAGCGACAACTTGACGACGTCATGAACTAAATCGAGGGCATCGGACAGTCGCACCAGTTCTTTTTCAACCACGGGCGACGCTTGAAGCTCGCGCCAATTGCCTCGAAACCCTGGCTCCCCCATTACTAACCGCATATCCATCGCTGCTTGCGAGAGGCGATCGGCCACTTTTTCCAGTTGGCGGGTATCACGAAGTTCGGTCCGGTAGGCGATATGAATATCTTTCGCGGCATCTTGAAGCTGTCGGCTTGACAAAGACTGGCCAAAATACTGGCTGGCGATATCGGGCAATTGATGCGCTTCATCAAACACCATCACATCGGCATCTGGGATCAGTTCACCAAAGCCGGTTTCTTTGATGGCGACATCTGCCAAAAATAAATGATGATTCACCACCACCACATCGGCATCCATCGCGCGGCGCCGCGCTTTCACTACATAACAATCTTCATAGCTCGGGCAGTCTTTCCCCAGACAGTTATCATTGGTAGAGGTCACAACAGGAATGAGCGGACTGTCTTCGGCAAGCGCCTCGCATTCACTCAAATCGCCTGATTCAGTATACGATGACCACTCACGAATTTTGACCAACTGACTCAGTTGTCCCGGTTCACTATCTGGGCGGTGACACTCGCTGATTTGCCGCTCTAAACGTTCAGGACAAAGATAATTGACCCGGCCTTTGAGTAGCGCCGTGGTACCGGTATAGCCCAGCGCAGACTTCATCAAGGGTAAATCGCGATGGTAGAGCTGCTCTTGCAGGTTTTTCGACCCGGTACTGATAATCGCTTTTTTGCCGCTTAACAACACCGGGGCCAGATAGGCATAGGTTTTCCCGGTTCCTGTGCCCGCTTCAACCACTAACTGGCCTTGTTCACGAATGGCCGTATCGACAGCGATCGCCATATCTGTTTGCGGTTGGCGAGGCACGAAGCCGTTAATGGCTTTAGCCAGCGCGCCCGTCTCTGAGAAAACCTTACGGATCATTGGATAAATACACAGGGGAAAGAGAGCATTATGCCAAACCCCCAAAATGGATCAAACCATTCAGGGTCGAAAGCCAAGATCACTGCGAAAATCACTTTGACCTAGCCCGCCAGACAGGGTAAAACCGAGGGTTTAATAATAAGCAGCACAGTATCAGCATGGAACGAAAAACACTACTCACGGATTGCCCTGACGCTCAAGGCTTAATCGCTACCATTACCAATATTTGCTACAAACACCAACTCAATATTATTCATAACCGCGAATACGTTGATCACGCCACCGGTCAGTTTTATATGCGCACCGAGCTGGAGGGAATTTTCAACGATCATACCTTGCTATTGGATCTTGACCACGCATTACCCCCCGGTAGTCAGCGTCAATTAGTCAGTTCGCGTCGCAAACGTGTGGTGATCATGGTCACCAAAGAGTCGCATTGTCTCGGCGATATTTTGATGAAAGCGTATGACGGATCGCTCGATATAGAGATTGCCGCTGTGGTAGGGAATTACGATAAGTTACAGCCTTTAACCGAGCGGTTTGATATCCCGTTTCACTTTGTTAGCCATGAAGGATTAAGTCGCGACGAGCACGAGCAAGCGATGATTAAGGCCATTCAAGGCCACCAGCCTGATTATAT
>NZ_MUFH01000073.1:0-9983 GCF_001996115.1 Salinivibrio sp. MA427 | reverse complement strand
TGGTTAAAGAAATAACCAATATGTGGCATGGCATAAACGGTATCGCCCTTTTGATACGATGCGGCTTGCCAAGCATGATGAGTTAGGGTGGCCTCCCACAATTGATCACTTTCCCAACCTTGTGGTGCCAGTGATACGCGTACCTCGGCGCCGACAGGGTTGACTGATACCACGCGCGTGGGCAGCGATACCTGGCTGTTCGGTTTATCGGTGATGGTCAGTTCATGGCTGCGTACATACAAATCGCCGGATTGTTTGGTCTGCGCATTGAGGGCGGGTTCGATAAAGGCGTTACCATTTTTCCATACCCCTTGCTGAAATTGGCCGGAAAAGACATTCACGTTCCCCAAAAAATCAAACACAAATCGACTCTTCGGCGAAGCATACAGATCAACCGGGCTATCGACTTGTTCAATTTGCCCGTTACTCATCACCACCACCCGATCGGATAGCTCCAGCGCTTCATCTTGATCGTGAGTGACGAACACGCTAGTGAATGCCATTTCATCATGTAGGCGTCGTAACCATTGTCGTAGTTCTTTACGTACTTGCGCATCTAATGCCCCAAACGGTTCATCCAAAAGTAAAATTTCTGGTTGCGTCGCGAGTGCACGTGCCAGAGCGATACGTTGTTTTTGTCCGCCCGATAATTGTTCGGGATAACGCTGGCGAAGATGACCAAGCTGGACCACCTCGAGCAGCTCGTTAACTCGTTGAGTGATGGCGGCCGCTGAAGGGCGCTCGCGCCGCGGCATGACTTGTAAGCCGAACGCAATGTTTTCAGCGACTGTCATGTGTTTAAACAAAGCGTAGTTTTGAAAGACAAAGCCAACGCGTCGATCGCGAACATGCACCTGGGTGACATCGCGTTCGCCAAAATGGATTTGGCCACTATTGCTGTTTTCTAACCCCGCAATAATCCGCAGTAATGTGGTTTTTCCCGAACCTGATGGTCCAAGTAACCCCATCATTTCACCCTTTTCTATGGTGAGAGATAGCGGCGAAAGTGCCTGAAACTGGCCAAAGTGTTTGGTGATATTGTCTAATTGAATTTGCATTATGTTACTGCTCACTCTGGGTCGTTTGTGGGATAAATTGGGCTGGCGTTGACGCGCTGTGCTCATCAAGCGGCGTTACGTTTGTCTGTGCGCGTTGCTGACGCCACTCCACTAAGGCTTTGAGCGCCAACGTTACCAATGCCATAAAGGCAAGCAAAGAGGCACAAGCGAACGCGGCTTGGGTTTGATAGTCTTCATACAGAAGCTGCACTTGCAAAGGTAAAGTATTGGTTTGGCCACGAATGCTACCTGACACCACTGCCACCGCGCCAAACTCACCGATGGCCCGGGCATTGGTCAAGATCACCCCGTATATCAGGGCCCACTTGATGTTCGGTAAGGTGACGCGTCGAAACAGTTGCCACCAAGACGCCCCTAAAATCACCGCCGCTTCTTCTTCGGCGTGTCCTTGCTGTTGCATCAGCGGAATAAGCTCGCGAGCAACAAAGGGGCAGGTGACAAAAATGGTGACTAAAACAATGCCAGGCAGTGCAAACATCACTTGTAAATCATGCTCAAACAACCACGCGCCTAGCCAGCCGTTACTACCGTACAGCAGCAAATAGAGTAGACCAGCGACCACAGGTGATACCGCGAAGGGAATATCAATCAAGGTGGTGACCAGTTTTCGGCCTGGGAACTGAAACCGAGTTACCGCCCATGCGAGCATGACACCAAACACTAAGTTAACCGGCACCGTGATAACGGCAACCAATAGCGTTAACCCAATCGCATGGCGTGTATCGGGGGCAAGAAGGTACTCAAAATAGGTACCAATACCGTCAGAAAATGCAATAGAAAAAATGCTCAATAAGGGAAGCACCAACACGAGCGCAACCAGTATCAGCATTAAGCCAATCAAACTACGTTTGATCCAAACAGAATCACCGATTCGGGCAGTGTGGGGAGTCATAAAGCTATCCTTAGCGACCGTGAATGCGTTTTAAGTAGCGACCTTGCCATAGGTTGATCGCAAACAGTAACGACAATGATGCCATCAAGATCACTGAAGCAATCGCACTTGCCGCTGGGAAATTAAACTCTTGCAAACGGACAAAAATCATCAAGGAGGTGATCTCGCTGACGTAAGGCGTATTGCCTGCAATAAAAATCACGGCCCCAAATTCGCCAAGACTGCGCGTAAAAGATAAGGCGATACCTACTAATAAAGCGGGTTTGATGGTCGGCAGGATAACGCGCCAAAACACGGCAAAATCGCTTGCGCCTAATAAGGTGCCAGCTTCTTCTTCCTCTTGAGAAATTTCTTCCAGTACGGGCTGTACGGTGCGCACGACAAACGGCAGGCTGGTAAACATCATCGCAATCATAATGCCTATCGGCGTATAAGCCACTTGTATACCGAGGTTCGCGAGTACGCTACCTATCCAGCCATTATCGGCATACAAGGTAGCGAGGGTGACACCGGCGACTGCGGTGGGCAGTGCGAAAGGCAAATCCACCAACGCGTCAATAAAGCGTTTACCCGTAAAATCGTAACGCACCAACACCCAAGCAAAGAGCAGTCCAATCGCACCATTAAATAAGGAAGCGATAAGCGCCGCGCCGGCCGTGACTTTATAACTGGCGACAATACGTGGGTCTGAGATGGCAAACCAATATTCCTGCCAAGTCATTTGACTGGTTTGCATGATTAAACCACTGGCTGGCAGTAGTAAAATCAGGCTAATAAACAATAGCGATACGCCCAGACTGATACCAAACCCTGGGAGTACGCGCTGATGACGCACTCCCCGTGGCATAGATTGGCGTTGATGCGATAACGATGGCATAACGTCTCGATTTAAGTCGTAATAGCAATTAGCGGCGCTGGAGCTGGTCTAGCTTTCCGCCACTAGCAAAGTGTGTTTTCATCGCCTTATCCCAGCTACCTGAAATCTCTTCTACCGTCAGTAATTCAACCTGAGGGAAGCGATCGGCATACTCGTCTGCGACGGCTTGGTGATGAACGCGGTAATTAAAGTTAGCCAGTAAGCGCTGCGCTTTTTCACTGTAAAGATAAGACAAATACTCTGTCGCCAGTTCAGTGGTGCCATTGCGTTTAGCATTTCGCTTTACCACGGCAACGGAAATAGGTATAGCGCGCATTGCCTGAGGTTTTTGGGTTAGGAAAGACCGATGCGACATCGTCTTTGGCAAGGTCGTCCCAGTTTTCAATATTTTTGGGATTGCCCTTACGCACCAAAAAGGCGGTGGTGGAATAATAGGGCGAGCTGCTATTGGGGAAGTTGTCTTTCCAATTGGCATCGATCAGTTTGCCTCGATCGTGCAGTACCTGCACATCAGTGACTTGGTTAAAGGTGACGACATCCGCTTGCAGCCCTTGCATAATTGCGCGCGCTTGCGCCGATGAACCGCCATGGGATTGCTTAATCGTTACGGAGTCGCCGGTTTTTTCTTGCCAGTGCTCTGCGAATAGTGGGTTGTAGTCGGCAAAAAGCTCCCTTGCGATATCATAAGAAGAGTTCAACAGTGTTTGTTCAGCGGCGAATACCTGTGCGCTGCTGGTGGCAAGTAGGGCCGAGAGAGCCAGCGTTTTGAATACCTTCATTGTAATGTTCCTTAATGACCGGTTGATGCTTGTTCAACAAAAGAAGTCGCTATAAGTCACAGAATAAAAGCAATCATTAGGAATAAAAAACACTTTTACTATAACCATTTTGTATATGTTAGTGACAATTTATCTGCGTGCCAGTGATAAACCCTTGTAACATGGCGTTTATAGACAGTGCCCCATGGCATGACGCCAGTGAAAAAGATAGGCAGAGGTAAGAGACGTGACTGATTTCCCAACGCTTGAAGACTACGTAGGACAAACACCCTTGGTACGCTTGCAGCGTCTAGGCGCTGATACGGGGAGTACTGTTTTGGTTAAACTTGAAGGCAATAACCCGGCCGGTTCGGTCAAAGATAGGCCCGCGCTGAACATGATTGTGCAGGCCGAAGCGCGGGGAGATATCCAACCGGGCGATACCTTGATTGAAGCGACCAGTGGCAACACCGGGATAGCGCTAGCAATGGCGGCGGCGATAAAAGGCTATCGTCTGATTTTAATCATGCCTGAAAATGCTACCCAGGAGCGCAAAGATGCGATGCGTGCCTATGGCAGTGAGTTGATTCTCGTCTCTAAAGCGTCGGGTATGGAAGGTGCGCGTGATTTGGCGTTATCCATGCAATCACAGGGCAAGGGCAAAGTGTTGGATCAGTTCAATAATCCGGATAATTTTCAGGCTCATGTGACTGGTACAGGACCTGAAATTTGGCAGCAAAGCCAACAAAAAATCACCCACTTTATTGCCAGCATGGGCACCACAGGCACCATTGTGGGCACATCAAAGTACCTAAAAACGCAAAACCCCGCGATAAAAACCATTGGCTTGCAGCCGACAGAAGGCAGTGCCATCCCTGGGATCCGGCGCTGGCCCGCTGAGTACTTACCCGGCATTTATACTGACGAGCATATCGATGAGGTGATGGATATTTCTGAGCAAGACGCCAAAGAAACGGCGCGAGCATTAGCGCGAGAAGAGGGGATTTGTGCGGGGGTGAGCTCTGGCGGGGCCGTATATGCGGCACTGCAAGTTGCCAAAGCTGAACCCGACTCTGTGGTGGTGGCCATTATTTGCGATCGCGGCGATCGCTATTTATCGTCGGGATTGTTTTCTTAACCGTTCTAGCTAAAAGATCTAGGTCGTAATGATGAGAAAAAATTACTTAGTATGAGGGACAATGCAATAAACGGAAAAGTAGATGGTTTTCTAGGCGATTATGAAGTCTTTTAATACAAGCCAGATGGTAATTAACTCTTTGTTATCAATGGTAATATATTTTTTGTTACATTTTTCATTCTTCTAATGCTTATTAATTAATACGCCTGATTATCGGATAAATAATGATGCTCTACGCTTTACTGATATTACGCGACTAATAACGTAGTTCACATACTTTAAAATGTTCTTGTGGATTGGCTAGCCACTGAAGTAAAGAAGCATGAAAAGTAACGATATGGTCCTAGAGTTAACGGGGGAGCCACCATGATGTTTAATCAAACTAGACGCCTACTTACCGAAAGCGAGACAAACAGAGAACAACTAGAAATCGAGCTTGATGCCATCATAGAAGGTGTTGCCACCATCACCTTCTCTCCTGATGGAATTGTGCTCAGTTGCAATCAACTATTACTTAATATTATTGGTTACGAGAGTAATGAAGTGGTTGGACAGCACCACTCGGCAGTATGTTTTCCTGAAACGACAGAGTCCCAAGAATACCGCGATTTTTGGATGCGTCTCGGTCAGGGCGAAAGACAGAAGGGCGTTTTTCGACGCCGGCACAAAAATGGTAACGAAATTTGGATGGATGCGTCTTATTTTCCAGTTAAAGATAAAACCGGACGAGTGGTTAAAGTTCGCAAAATCGCGTCCGATGTGACGCGAGTCCACCAAGAAAAAGCCAAAAAAGAGGCGTTGTTTATGGCGCTCGACCGTTCCATGGCGGCCATCATTTTTACCCCCCAAGGCAACATTATCCATGCTAACGACAATTTTTTAGCCACAGTGGGATATGAGTTAGATGACATTGTAGGGCAGCATCATCGTATATTCTGCGACGCTGACTTTTATGAGCAAAATCCGAACTTTTGGGCAGAGCTGGAAGATGGACAATTTAAGGGTGGACAATATCAACGGCGTGACAAATTGGGCAATGAAATCTGGTTAGAAGCCACTTATAACCCCATATTCGGTGATAGTGGGCGTGTTGAAAAGGTCGTGAAATTTGCTTCCAACATCACTGCAAGTGTGCAGAAAAGCCATGCAGTCTCTCAAGCCGCTGAACTCGCCCACCATTCGTCAGCCGCGACACTTCAACATGTTGAGGATGGTAGTGCTTTGCTCAAAGAAGCGGTCGATATCACTAGCCATGTCACTGAGAAAATGCAATCAACGGCTGAGCAACTTCACCAACTGACTGAGCACGCACAGAGCATTGAAGAGATTGTGACCACGATTAATCAAATCGCTGAACAAACCAATCTACTTGCTTTAAATGCTGCTATTGAAGCAGCTCGTGCCGGCGAGATGGGCAGAGGATTTGCTGTGGTAGCTGATGAAGTGAGAAGTTTAGCCAAACGCACCAGTGAATCGACAACACAAATCGCCAATGTTGTCGATGAAAATAGAAAATTGACCCATGGTGTGAGTGAGTCGATGGAAGAAGTGGCAGTAGAATCGGAGCAGAGCCGAGAAAAAATTGCCTCAGCGGAAACCGTCATGCGTGATATTTATGCCGGAGCTGAAGAGGTCTCTGATACAGTTCAACGTCTCGCTACTTAGCGCTAAACTTTGGCGCCCTGTCTAAAGCGGATATCAGGGCGCATCATCTCGCATGAGTCTATTTAAGTTTTTACTGGTGACGGTATTCGTGTTTGCTGAAGATAGGTTATGACGCGCATCCCGACTAGCATGCTAATCACAAATAGACCGATCGGTAGTGCGCCGGAGCCAATAGCCGTGATCGCCGGTCCTGGGCAAAGTCCGGCGAGTCCCCAGCCGGTGCCAAAGAGTAATGCGCCGCCGATGAGTTTTTTATCAAGCGTTTGYGTCTTGGGTAGACAAAATTGATCGGCCAGTACGGGGTTTTTCTGCCGACGTACGCCCAAAAAGTAGCCGGGAACAAAGACCAACAGCGCACCGCCCATCACAAACGCAAGGCTGGGATCCCACTGGCCGAATACATCCAGAAAGCCAATCACCTTCGCGGGATTGACCATGCCTGACACCATCATACCCACACCGAAGATAAAGCCTGAGAGTAGAGCAACAAGGCGAAACATAAGCGATAAACGTCCTTAAAAGTGTAAACGAACAAAAACAGTGACAAAGGCAGCACCCATAAAAGTGAGCGTTGCCACGATTGACCGTTTCGATAAGCGACCCATGCCACAAATGCCATGACCACTGGTACAGCCGTTACCTAATTTAGTGCCTATCCCGACCAGCAACCCCGCGAGTACGGCAACCATAGGTGTGAGTGCAGGCGCAAGGCTTGTGTAGTTGGGTAGTTCAAAACCGATAAATGGCATGAAGACCCCCGCACTGACCATACCCAGCAAAAACAGACCTCGCCATTGAGCTTCACGGCCGTGTGATGATAACGCGCCTGACACAATACCGCTGATCCCGGCAATACGGCCATTGAGTGCTAAAAGTGCGAGACAGGCAGTGCCAACCAGCATGCCACCAAACAAGGCATCCCATGGGATTTGAAACGTCATGATTTTCCTCTCAGTGAGTCAAAAAACGTTACGGCTAAAGGAGAAGGGCAGCATACTTGAACACATTAATAAGTCAATACTAATTTAGGGTTTGGTGTTTTATTTGCTTGTTGGACGTGTTGACCTGTGTTAATCGTTGCTCCAATCTAATTTAAGCTAGACTGAGCAATACGCACCGTCTTAGTCAGTAAAAACCGAAGGTGCAATCATAGAGTCGGTAGGTTACGCTCTCTGCATTTTGGTTATCTGAGCAACACTGGGCAAATTATACTTATTTGATTCAATAGCTTGAAGCTGTGAAGCGATAGAGCTGCTATACTCGACGAATATCACAGCCGTAGGTGTCAAAGAGGAGCAACTGAGCAGTGTTAAGAGATAAAAAAGGCTTTTAATGAAGAAAACAGCGTACTACGCACTAAAATTAGCATTAACTTACTTCTTTTTTGCTTCGTTGTGGATACTGTTTTCCGATAAATTGGTTAACGTGCTGTCCGATAACCTTGAAATGTATACTTGGGCACAGTCGTTCAAGGGGCACCTGTTTGTCGTTATTACCTCAGTGTTACTTTGGGGGTTAGCACAGAAAAATAATCGTGATTTAGAGCGAGCGAGTGACATCGATACGGTTACCGGGCTTCATAGTCCCTCCGTATTCATTCGTCGCGCTGATACATTATTGCAGCGTGCTAATGCTGAGTCGTGCTACATGTTGTTTGTGCTCGACATTGATAACTACACGTCGGTAACCAATAAGCTGGGCTTTGATCGCACCAATCAACTGCTGATAGGAGTGGCGCGTAAAATAGATACGCCCACTGCGCTTGAAAACCTAACCTCGAGAGTTCACGCCGATAGATTTGCATGTTTGTTGACGTTGTCCGATGTTTGCGAAATGACGCCATACATTGACAAGTTACATCGTCAGTGTAACCAGTTTTTGCAACGATACGATAGAGACATTACCTGTTCGGTAGGCGTGGCGGTGTTTGACTCGGATGGCGAAGACACCACGGCTTTAATGACAGCGGCGACACGCGCATTGAACGAAGCGAAGAAGCATAAAAATGCCGTTGCATATCACGATATCCATCTGACAGAAGAGGCTAAAAAGCGGCAAAATCTTGTCTACGATCTTCGCCAAGCCATTGATGATAAGCAGATTGATATTGTTTTTCAGCCACAGTATCGCTTGTCTTCTGGAGAGTTAACCGGCTTAGAGGTGTTGGCAAGATGGACACACGATCAATATGGTAATATACCCCCGAGTGTGTTCATTCCCCTAGCTGAAGAGCAGCATTTTTGCGAGGATTTAACGGCACTGGTGTTAGAAAAAGCCGCCAAACAACTAAACGAAAGTCAGCTGCTAGGCAATATGGTTAAACGGGTATCGGTCAATATCTCCGCGGTTGAATTTAACAGTGTGGACGCGATAGCACGTATCGATACCTATTTGCAGGCTAACCCTGAGTTCGCTCGTTATCTTTGCCTGGAGATCACAGAAACTGCCGCATTAGATGACATTATTGAGTGCGCGCGGGTTGTTGATACACTTAAACGCCATGGCGTTACCTTTTCGATCGATGATTTTGGTGTCGGCTATACCTCGTTGGGTATTTTTAACCGGATCAACGTGGATGAAATTAAGATTGATCGTAGTTTTATCCAGGCGATGGAAAAAGACCACCGTGCTAAAGCGATTACTGCCGGCATTATCGGGATTGCTAAAGGTTTGGGTATTCATGTTGTGGCTGAAGGCATAGAAACGCGTGCGCAACTAGCGTTACTAAAACAGCTCGATTGTGAATACGCGCAGGGTTTTTATCTTGGACATCCAGCGCCTTTAGAGCAGTTGGCTGTAGTCCAGTCGGTTTAATGGTCATGACTTTTGCCAACGTATAAAAAGAAAAAGCGAGAGTGTTTTTATCTCGCGCTTATTGACGCTCTAGCTTTCAATGTCGTTCAATAAAACCGCAAGCTCATCAATGCTTTGAACCGTACTTTCTACCAACTCGCTAATTTGTTTGCTCGATTGGTGAGAGACTTGAGCTAATTGGCGAACCTCATCGGCGACTACCGCAAAGCCGCGTCCGAGCTCACCGGCACGAGCGGCCTCGATCGCTGCGTTCAGTGCCAGAAGATTGGTGCGCTCGGAAATGTTGTTGATAGTATCAATAATTTTCATCACTTCCTGGCTTGACTGAGAAACGGACTGCATTGATGTTTGCGTTTTTGCCACGGTTTTACGTCGAGCACTGATATCAATACCAAACATGACATAATTGAGTATATTGCCGGAAAAATCTTTGAGTACACAAATCCTCGCATCAATTGCGAGTTGCTCCCCTTTTCCATTAAACTCAATGAGGGTAGAGGCATGGCCTTGTTTATCGATACTTTCTTTTAATTCGTGTGTGATTTTATGGTAGATGTCATAGGAGGCGTCTTCGCATCGCGTACCGATATTTTTCAAGGCGTCTTCAAATAGAGAGTTTATGGAATCAAGTTTACCGTCGGGGCAAATTTCCATAATAACTAATGCGCCGCTGATAGCATCTAATTTGCGGGTGAAATCTAAGTAGGTTTGTTTTACCTGAGTAATATTGGCCTGCACAGAGATATAGTGCGTAATATGG
>NZ_MUFH01000072.1:0-10375 GCF_001996115.1 Salinivibrio sp. MA427 | reverse complement strand
AATCGGCACTGGCAACAGCGTCGAGCCCAAAGATGTGGTCCTTTATGGTTTTGGCCGTATTGGCCGGTTACTCGCACGTCTACTGGTTGAGAAAAGTGGGCCAGGCTATCCATTACGTTTACGTGCGATAGTGGTCCGTGGTGGCAAAGAAGGCGATTTGGAAAAACGCGCCAGCTTATTGCGTCGTGATTCGGTGCACGGTCCATTTAATGGCAGCATTACTGTGGATGAGACCCGTAATGCTCTGATCGCCAATGGTAATTTCATTCAAGTCATTTATGCCAATAACCCAACTGAGGTCGACTATACCCAGTATGGCATTCACCATGCCTTAGTGGTCGATAATACGGGGATGTGGCGTGATGAAGAAGGACTCGGTCAGCATCTTGATAGCAAAGGAACAGACAAAGTCTTGCTAACCGCCCCAGGTAAGGGCGCGCTTAAAAATGTGGTGTTCGGTGTCAATCATGATGTCATTGGTCACGATGACAAAATTATCTCCGCCGCCAGTTGCACCACCAATGCGATTACCCCAGTGCTCAAAGCCATGCAGGATAAATTTGGCATTGATAGTGGTCATATTGAAACCGTCCATTCGTTTACCAATGATCAAAACTTAATAGACAACTACCACAAAGGCGATCGACGTGGTCGTTCAGCATCACTCAACATGGTACTGACGTCGACGGGCGCAGCAAGCGCGGTAGCAAAAGCATTGCCGGAACTAAAAGGAAAACTCACTGGCAACTCAGTGCGTGTCCCAACCCCGAATGTCTCGATGGCGATTGCAAACCTCAACCTCAATCACGCCACCAACAAAGATGAAATCAATGCGTACCTGCAAGACGTCGCGCTCTACTCGCCGCTTTCAGGCCAAATCGATTATACCCAATCCACCGAACTCGTCTCGAGTGATTTGATTGGATCTCGCTTTGCTGGCGTGGTAGATAGCCAGGCGACGATTGCTGAGGGTAATCGCTGCGTACTGTACATTTGGTATGACAACGAGTTTGGGTACAGCTGTCAGGTCATCCATTGTATGGAGAAAATGATGGGAGTTCGCTATCCTGTGGTCCCTCAGCCGGAATCGTTATCATAAGCAACACAGCGTTATCATAAACAACAAAAGGCCCATCAAGGGCCTTTTTTACGTGCGCGTTTTAGGTCTGACTAAGACGACTGGGTTGCCGTCAATGGTGATGCTTGGCTCACCGGCTTAATCAACGCATAGACTAAACCTGTCACCAAGGTACCGGCCGTAATGGCGGCGAGATAAAGCAAGACAGGGCTAATCGCATTTGGGATGAGCAAGACAAACAAGCCACCGTGCGGCGCCATTAATTTCGCGCCAATCAACATTGAGATCGCCCCCGTTAATGCGCCACCGGCAATACACGATGGAATAACACGCATCGGGTCTTTCGCTGCAAACGGAATCGCGCCTTCTGAAATAAAGCACAGTCCTAAAACGAATGACGCTTTACCTGCTTCTTGTTCGGCATCGTTAAACTTGCGTTTGGCAAGGAAAGTCGATAAACCCATTCCTAATGCCGGCACCATGCCTGCAGCCATAATGGCAGCCATTGGCATGTAGGTACCACTTTCAATCAATCCAACGCCAAACGTATACGCGGCTTTATTCACCGGGCCACCGAGATCAAAGCACATCATGGCGCCGAGTAACACGCCTAAGATGACGGCATTGGTTGAATTCATGCTTTGTAAGAAGGTTGTTAAACTTTCCATCGCCACCGAAACGGGGCCACCTACCACATAGATCATCACCAAACCGGTAAATAAACTGGCCAATAACGGGATCACCAATATGGGTTTGAGCGCCTCCATTGAAGCCGGTAAGCTGACTTTGTCCGCAACGAATTTAGCGCTGTAACCGGCAATAAAACCAGCCAGAATACCCCCTAAGAAGCCCGCGCCTGTTGAGGCTGCAAGCATACCACCGATAAGCCCGGGTGCCAGGCCCGGACGATCCGCGATAGAAAAGGCAATAAAGCCCGCCAGTACCGGGACCATCAGCGCAAACGCGCTACCACCGCCAATTTCCATTAAGGCCGCTGCAAGCGTCCCTTCTTCTTTAAACGCCTCAATACCAAACACAAACGAGAGCGCAATGGCTAACCCCCCGGCCACAACCAAAGGCAGCATGTGTGACACCCCGGTCATAAGGTGTTTATAAACGCCACTCCGTTCACCTTGGTTTGCAGTGCTATTCGCGGTATTGGTTTGTCCGGCTTGGTGAACGTGGGCGTTCGCCAAAGCATCATCCAAACTTTGTGCCGCTTTTTTCAACGCGCTCCCAGTACTGGTTTTATATAAACGTTTACCGGCAAAGCGACTGAGATCGACCTCAATATCCGCCGCGATAAAGACAAGATCCGCTTGTTCAATGTCTTGGTCAGTTAAGTTATTTTTTGCCCCCACCGAGCCACGTGTCTCGATCTTAACCTGATACCCTCTCGCCTTCGCGGCTTCTTCAATCGCTTCAGCGGCCATGAAGGTATGGGCAACGCCCGTCGGACAAGCCGTGATCCCGACAATACGAACCGGTTGTTCGTCACCACTTTTACTGGATACGGAAGCCTCATAAGGCTGGGCCTGATTCGATACCGCCGTCAACACGGCCTGTGCGTCCACCATGACTTCATCAAGGCTTGCTTGGTAAACAGGTTTACCATTAAAGCGCGCCGTCTCTTTCGGATCGCCAACGAGCAGCACGCGATCGGCGTGTTCTATCTCTGCGGCTGACAATACTTTTGTCGATTGGACACTCGACTGACACTCTATTTGTGCCGTCCATCCTTTTGCATCGACGGCTTGTTCGAGAAGCCCCGCCGCAATAACAGTATTGGCGACACCACTAGGGCATGCCGTAACAATGACCAGATTCATACCTTCTACCCCACTTATGGATTGGTTTTTATTGTGCATGCACTGACAACTCAACAGGCGACACGCTGATTTGTTCGGATAATTGATTCACGTTTTCATGATTGCTCACCCCCACTCCCACTTGAGTGACGGCAAGCGCCGATATGGCAACGGCACGGCGAAGTGCCGTTTCTTTACTCAGCCCAGCTTGACAGCCAGAGACCAGACCCGCGACCAAGGAGTCCCCCGCACCAACGGTACTCACCACCTGCTGGGCCGGCGCTACGGCTTTTAACCAGCCTTGATGATCGCGCCACAATACCCCATCGACCCCACGCGAAATGACCACGTTAGCGATCCCTTGGTTAAAGAGCTGTTCACCACGCGCTAATAAAACAGATTGCTCATTACTGATAGATTCATTAAGACACTGAGCTAACTCCGCTTCATTGGGCTTAACCAACCAAGGCGTTGCATCAATGGCAGCACGAAGCGCGTGTTGACTGGTGTCGACGACCACTTTTTTGCCCGCTTCTCGCAAGGTGCTAATCCACATCACCAGCTGTTCGGTGGTGACACCTGGCGGTAAACTGCCCGCCAATACGATCCATTCATGGCTTGCTGCCAATGCGTGCAAGGTCTCGGTCAACGCATCAATATGAGTCGGGTCTACCGCCATGCCGGGAAAATTTAAATCCGTTACCCGGCCTGTATTTTCTACCAGCTTGACATTGGTACGGCTTACCCCTGGCACGCGCAAAAAGTGATCGGCAACGCCCTGTTCAGCAAAAAGCTGGGAAAATGGGTCTTGATTGTCTGCACCGAGAAAGCCAGAGACCGACACAGTGGCCCCTAAATCGCTTAACACACGTGCAACATTGACGCCTTTTCCTGCAGGATGCAGGGTGTAGTTTTGCACCAAGTTGACATCACCCGGTTGCAATGCCCCGACACTTCCTGTCATATCGAGAGCTGGATTAAAGGTGACGGTTAAGATGGCACTCATGCGTGTTCTCCTAATCCGTCTTTAATGGCATTCCCGAGTGCAGAAATCGCCTGCGCTGCATCCGCACCTTGCGCGGTAAAGTGCAATTGATGACCATGTTTTACCCCTAGAGCAATCACTTTCATCAAGCTCTTCGCATTGACCGAATCTGATTGGGTCGACGCATTGGCAACTTGAATATCCGCATCAAATTTTTTCGCGGTGTTGACCAACATTGCCCCTGGACGTGCATGCAAACCATGCGTATTGGTGATGGTAAACGTACCGTTTTCACCTTCTTGAATCGCTTTATCGGTCGCTTTTTGACGTTCATCGGTCGACGCCATCGCTGGCGCTGGCGATGCCCCTGTTGACGTCTGGGGAATGCATGCGTTGACCAGCGCCTGTGGCGAGAGGTCAATACAGGTCGCCAATTGATCGTCGGCTTTCCACTGCGTTAAGGTTTTCAAGACAGGAACATGGGCCGCATTATTCGCTGCTATGCACCAAAGTGCATTGACAGACTGCGCGTGATGCGTCAATGACGTTGCCGGCATCACAACGGATACGCCTGTTTGTTCAACGCCTTGATTAATCCCAAGCAGCCAATGCCCTTGACCCAAATGAATAGGATTGCCTGCCACTAACTGGCTCACGCCCTCGTGATTGATACAATGATGGTTTTTGAGCAGGCCGGCTCCCACTGCTTGGAGGGTAGTCATGTCTGAAGCTGGAAAGCCGCTCAGTATCATCTCTGGTTTAAAGGTTAGGCTTTGTGCGCCGGTTGTTTCACCATTGAGGATCGCAACGACCTCTTCAGCACGCTCAACCTTTTGCAATGCTTCCTCAACGCCCTCTTGAGATAGCACACGGGTTAACTGGCGTAGAATACTAAGGTGCTCATCAGACTTAGCGGCAATACCAATGGCCACATATGCAAGATTTCCGTCTCCCCAATCCACACCATCAGGGAAATGAAAAACCTGCACCCCCGTTTGTTTAACCTGATCACGGGTATCGGTTGTGCCGTGTGGAATGGCAATCCCACTGCCCAAATAGGTACTGGTTTGTGCTTCTCGCGCTAACATGCCGTCTTGATAGCCGGCCTCTACCAGTCCTTTTTGCGTCAGCAAACCGGCAATGGCTTTAATCGCGTCTTGCTTGGAGGCAGCATGTTGCTGCATATGAATATCTTGTGCGTTAAGTGCCAGCATGAGGGCTTTCCTCTTATTTCAATGCCAAGTGCAAAGGGTCAATGCCAAGTGCAAAGGTTCAGTGCCAAGTGCAAAGGGTCAGTGCCAAATGCACGGGTTAATCGTTTTTGTCACGCCAGACCACGCTGTCATGACGGTATATCGGGATCAGGGATTGGTCTTCATTCACGTTACGTCAGACCCTAATAATGTTTTTTTGTGTACAGTCTTTCGCTATACCATTTGGCTGAATCGTTTCAGCTTTTGGCGGCAATTACCCGCGTTATCGATGAAATGAATCTCATCGTTACTGTCGATTCATTCTAGCCACGATTATCGAAACACGACGCAATAAATAACATTCGTGTGATGGTGACGCGATTTACATCCAAAGCTGAAACCTTTCAGCTTTAAGGCTGAATCGTTTTAGCTTATAATGCAAGCCTATTATTGATCGGGTATGTGCAAAATTTGATCGCATTCACAAAGCCATCAATAACGATCGGCGCACTAAGGATTCGTTTATGAAGCTAGATGAAATAGCCCGCCTTGCTGGGGTGTCACGCACAACAGCCAGTTATGTGATTAATGGTAAAGCCGACCGTTACCGGATCAGCGAGCAAACACGTCAACGCGTGATGGCGGTGGTCGAGCAACATAATTATCAACCTAACCGCGCAGCGACGGCATTACGAGCAGGCACGACCCAAACACTGGGCTTAGTGGTTCCGGATCTTGCTAATACCAGCTATGCAACGTTAGCCAAACTCTTTGAACGCAAGGCGCATGATCAGGGTTATCAGGTGATTATTACGGGATCAGACGACGATCCTGAGCGAGAAAAAACGGTTGCACAGACGCTAGTATCCAGAAAGATTGATGCCTTAATTGTGGCCTCTTGTTTACCGGCCGATAATGCCTTTTATCCGAAACTACAGCAGCAAGGCACCCCGATTATCGCGATTGACCGTGGCTTAGATGCCACACAATTTGCCAACGTTTTAACGGACGATGCGAAAGGGGCTTATCAGCTGACGGATCGCTTGATCAGCCCAACCGATGTCTATCAAGCTGGGTTAATCGGTGCAGTACCGGCTCTGGCGATATCTCAAGATCGTGAGCAAGGTTTTTTTCAGGCATTACACGCACAGCACGTCGAGGGACAAGTACGCTATGGCAATGCCTTTAGCCGTTCAGAAGGACAGCGATTAATGACCGAATGGATAGACGCTGGGGATTTACCCGATGCGCTTTTAACGACATCGTTTACCCTTTGCGAGGGTGTGCTGGATGCGATTCGTCAGACCGGCATCGCCCCCACAGCCCTGTATTTCGCCACTTTTGGTGATAGCYGTATTTTAGACTTTCTGCCTTTTGGTGTGCAGTCTTTGCCGCAGCAATTTGAAGCGATCAGCGATGCTGCCTTAAGCCTTGCGGTGTCTGCCGCTCAAGGCGATAACCAGCCTGGCGTGATTACCGTCGAGCGTCAGCCAATATGGCGTCCACATCAAACCCAGGCCTGGGTTGGCCTCAATTAATAGCCCGTCGCTTCCATAAACCCGCGGCCTGTTGCGCTTCCTTGCACGCGCACTGGCCCTTCCCAATACGGCACACTCAGCGCCATCCAACTTTGCGCATTGAGTGGCTGCGTAGTGATGTTAATCCCTTCGTCTGGTACTTGTATCTGCCAGGCTATCGGCAAACTGATCCCCTCGCGCATTTTGGCATGGCTAATAGGTAGCATCCGAATATCCGATTGCGCTAAGGCCACAATGCGCCCATTTGGATACGTTAATGAGCCAAACATAAAGGGCTGACTGCCTCGGATTTGGGTGACCATTAACGCGCGACCATCGTCTAAATTAAGCCCGAACCAATCCCATCCGCTTTGATCCGATGCCATCGCACCGCTAGACCATTCTTTATCGAACCACCCTTTTCCCGAAACGGGTATTGTCTCACCGTCGATGATAAGCTGACCTTCAATGGTCAATTGTGGCAGAGAAAAGTAATAAGACGCTGACGGCTCATTGGCATGGCGAATACTGTATCCTTGCTCGCCGTGTTTCACGCGCAAGCCACCGTCAGCCACCTGGAGTGCGAACCCCAATGTTGCATCCTTATCGGACCATGATGCACGGACTTGCGCCGGTAAAGGTTGATCGCCCCCCTGCCATTGCCAATCATCCAGCCAAGCCTGAAATGGTGACAGTGTCACGCCAGTCTGACCAATACCACCACGGGCAAAACGCTCGGCTTCCCACTGTTGATCGGCACGCGTAATAGCAACATGCGCCATATAAAGCTGCTGGTTTGCCCATCCTGTTTGGTGGCGAGGACTCAGCGCACGGCGAAATAGGGTCCATTGCACACCGTATTCTTGTCCCGCATTATCCGTCAGTGTGGCTGTCAAATACCACCATTCTGTGGCAAATGCAGCATGAGAGGCCATATCCTGCGGATAAAGAGGTGTATAATCAGGCGTAACAGCGGCAAAGCCATCTTGTTGGCCAAACACATCAAAGCCATCCGCTAAGTCGGTCGACGATGAAGACTGTTTTCCCAACCCAATCAAGACCCCCAACACCATCACTCCGATTAAGCCAAACACTACACGGCCAATAGGGCTTAACTTTCGCTGACTTGATCTCACGGCGACTCTCCTATTGCGCATCACGTAACGACGCGGCGGCTGTCCGCTTAAGCATACGGTAAACCGGCCACGCCCCGGCCACCATCAAGGCGAGCATTGAAAGGCTAATGGTCGTTGCATACGTCATTGGGAAAAAATTCATAGTCATTGTCCAACCAAAGGACGCTTTGAGAACAACATGAATTAACATGCTCGCTAACACCAAGCCAAGCGGGATCGCGATAAGGGCACTGACTAACCCAAGGATCACCAATTGCCCGCCCCCAAGAGCAATGAGCTCTCGCCCTGATAGGCCCAAATAACGCAACAAGCTGTACTGGCGTTGCCGCGATAGCTCCGTGGCTAACGTTGCGAAAAACAAACCGCTAATCGCCACGATCAACATCAACACACACAAGCTTTCGGTGACAGTAAACGTTCGATCAAAAATGCGCATGGCATAACGCATAATGTCGGCTTGATTTTGCACCTGACCATTGCTCAGGCTAAACCGTGTATTCATTTGATCAACAAAATGATCACTTGGAGCTTCTTTATCGAGTACCACCGCCAACGATGGGCGTCCTTGTGCTAGCCATTCGCCCGCCTCACTATGCGTTGAAACCACCAACTGTCCGTAAGGATTACCGTAATCGTAATAGATCCCTGCCACGTGCCAGCGTTCGCCCATCGGTGCGGGCAGATTAACCATTTCACCAACACTTACGTCAAATTTAGCGGCGAGTGATTCACTTAACAGTACCGCACGTTGCTGGTGTAATTGTGACCAATATTGGGGTTGGGCCGATTTGACGGCTAACGATTGCTTTTCTAGCGCTCGATCACCAACCGATAACACCTCAAGGCGTCCTTGGGGCGCGACCAACTCACGTCGATAAGTGGCCCAAAATTGCGACACGTCTTCTTGTTGTTCAAGCCAGGATTCGATTCTGGGTAGCAAAGCATTGCCGGGTCGAACATACACATCCGCGGCTAACCGTTGCTGCAGCCAAGTTTCGGTGCTGGTGCGAAAGCTCCCCACCATGGTTTCCATACCTATATGCGCAGAAACAGCAAGCATAAAGGCCATCGCGGCAACACCTCGGTAGCTTAAACTGGCCGCCGCATCGGTAAAGAACCAACGCCAACGTGCGCCCGCATAGCCGCGCGCCAAGGTATGAAACAACCAGCCACAGGCATAGGGCAACGCTAGGGCGGCACTTAACATGGTTAATGCGATCAGCGTAAAGCCTTGCCATTGGCTACTTTCCCAGTAAGACACGCCCCAAGCTGTTACGCCCAATAGTATCGCGATGATCGCTTGCACCGCATACTCTTGGTGTGTCCCTCGAATTAGTGTCATTCTTTGGGATAAGCGCCCCGGCGATGTGTTAAGTAAGCGCACCAGCGGCCAGGCTGATGCCATCATCGCCCCTAAGATCGCGAGCAACAGACTCGCCAATCCCCATTGCCATTGCCAATGCATCACCAAGTCAATATCAGCGCCATACAAGTCAGACAAGGTGGTAGCGACGGCAGGGAGTAATTGATTGGCTAGCATCAAGCCCAGCACATTGCCACTCATCACGCCAAGCACAACCCATACGAGAATCTCAGCAAGCATAACCCAAGAGAGTTGACGTCCATCAACACCGAGTTGGCGTAGCGCCCCCACCAGCGGTTGCCGTTGTGTCATTGAAAGCGAAATCGCTTGATAGAAAATAAACAGGCCCACCACAAAAGCCAGTAATCCCATGGCAAGTAAATTAAGATGGAAAGCACGGGTGAGCGGCCCTAACTGTGTGGCCTGTGTTTTGGTCAATGTCAGTGCAGGTGGTAACACATTGCGAATCTGCTGGCGCTCCGCTTGCGTTAAAGACCCACACAGGATGTCGGCGATACCGGCGTGTGAGGACAAGGTACGTAGCAACGCCATATCGGCAACTAAATACGTCCCCATACTCAGGGCATCGTTGTCGAGTACTCGCAAGGGGCCAATAGCTGGATAATCAAGCAGATCAATCATTTGCCCATCTTTCCAGCCTTTATGGTTCGCCATCGCCTCACCAACATAAACCGGATAAGGCGGCGTGATTGCATTGACCGGTGATATCCCCTTGTTTGCACGCCCTTTATCACCGCCACGTTCAGCTAACAGCGGCAACATGGCAATGGTATCAACGCCCATAAGATTGAGATCATCAAGTGACGGTGTCACGACTTGCAAGCGATCAACAGGAACACACTGCGTTAAGCCTGCCCGGCGTAAATCAATATAAAACGCCTGCGGCACACGTTGGGTCCGCTGGGTGTGATGAATGCTAAACGGATAAGGATTACTAAACAGCTTGGCACCTTCCCGATAGCTTTGCTGGGCGTGTTGGTTAATCGATAACACGCCAACAAGCAGAGCGACCCCAAGGGTTAGCCCTAGCCATACCAGCAAAATCTGAAAAGGATGGCGGCGATAGTGCCCCCATAGTGCATTAGCGACGGGCCCGAACACTGAGCACGCCTCCTTGCAGCCCAATGCTGCCCTGTAAGTAGCTGGCAACCGTATCACTGTGCGTGACCAATAAAAGGCTCGAGCCTTGCTGACGTGTCAACGTGGTTAGCAAACGCATGACCGCATCCGCGTTGCGCTCGTCCAAGCTACCGGTAGGTTCGTCGGCCAACAAT
>NZ_MUFH01000071.1:0-10381 GCF_001996115.1 Salinivibrio sp. MA427 | reverse complement strand
CGGAATACGAATACGGAAAAAGCGTATCGTGCCTGGCCTCGCTCTTCTCCGTATTCTGTAAGCGAAGCGTTCCGTATTCCGTCCCCTAGGATCTTTCTAGCCTCTAGCCTCTCCCCGCAACGCCATACTAGCAAATATCACCACCCCGAGCGAAAAGAACAAAATACCTGAATGGTGGTTAACGTAGTGCTGTGTCAGCATGTAACCGGCTATCAGGACCACGTGGCAACGTAGCATCACCGCGGCGAGTTGGTTGGTTGGGCGCGCGGGTACGTGTACTTTTTTCGTCGCGAGCCAAGGTGCGATAAGCAAGAAAAGGAGCGTTATGCCGCCAATTAATCCCTTCACTTGCAGCTCTTCTAACAACTGGTTATGAGCGCGACTAAAGTGCATCACTATCGGGTCGACATATCCTTGATCAACCACCTGCTGCTTGTGTTGCGTGTAGTGGGTGTAACCGGTTCCCGCGATTGGGTTATCAGCAAATAGGTGCAGGGCGGTTTTCCATAATTCCACCCGTACCCCTGAGGAGCTTCTAACGGTTGGTGTATTTGCCGCCTGCTCTCCTCCTGATGTGGCGTCGGGGGGAGTGGCGCTTGGTGTGTTCTCGGTGCTTTGCGTCGGCGCAATGGTTTGGGTGGCTTGTTGGTATTGGTTTAAGTCTGAGAATACGAGCCCCGCTCTGTTTAACGCGGGCACCAGTGCCGTGGCAATAATCAGTACGATACTGGCCCCCATCGCGACATAGTCTTTTGGGCTAAACGCTTTTCGGTAATATATTACGGCCCATAATGCCACAAAGGGAGTGATAACCCACGAGCCACGTCCTCCGCTCAATAATGTGGCAATAAACCCTAAGGTGATCCCAAAAAAAGCCAGTTTCTTTAATGTTGGCAGTGCGTGTTGGCAACTGTAAATATAGGCAAAAATACTGAAAATACTGAGGCTTGCAGCCATGCCGGCCACTTGAATGGGCATGAACCCGCCCGATGCCAGTGCACGAATATCGAGCATGTAGTGTTGATAAAGCGCAATTAGCCCGACAGCAGACGCACCAATGACACAGCCATACAACACCGCTTTAAGCGAGGGCGGGGTAGTGAGTAGCAGGGCAAAAACCATGATCGCTAATAGTAGGCGACTCGGCATATCCATTTGTTCGTAATTCGCCCCTGGTATGGCGAAGACGACGGTGACGGTGACATAAAGCAGAAATGCACCGGCTATTAACAGAGCGGGGCGGCTTTTTAGCGCCTTCCATGTGCCGGGGAGTAAGATTAGCGCAACCAGCGCCAACCCAACAGCGATATATTTGTAGGCGTCTGGTGTGATAAGTAGCGTGGCAAAATAAGCAAAACATAGGCTACTAACGAGTGTTTGGCGAGATATGAGTAACAACGCTTTTCCCTCTGTCGATTCTCAGTATGTGAACGCATACGTATGGGTAATAAATGCTCGCGCATTATACCTAGATTGCTCATTCTTGCTATTTTTTGTTTGCTAATTCTAGCCTCTAGTCTCTAGTCTCTAGCCTCTAGTTTCTAGTCTCTAGCCCCTAGAACGCCTGCCCCTTCTTCAAACCGGTTCTTTCCCAGCTTTGCTCTAAAAAAAGAGGTAATGCGCCAGATGTAGCGTAGCATTAGGCAGTAACCACCAAAACATGCTAGAAAGCCCACAAACATGATGGTTTCATGGATCTGGAGCAGCTCGCCTACAATGCCAATGCCGGCTAAGCTGCTGGCCAGTAAGCAAATGGCCGCCAGGGTTTGGCGTGATGATAACCCCACACGCTGAAAAATATGGTGTAAGTGTTCGCGATCGGGCTTAAACGGCGAGTCGCCACGTTTAACGCGCCGAAACATAATGGCTGTCATGTCCATCAGTGGTAGCGCAATCAGCCATAGCCCTGTGACTGGCCTTATAGCCGCATTGGTTGGATGTTGGCTGGCCAACAATAAAAACCACACCACCGTGAAGCCGATCAGCATGCTGCCAGCATCGCCCATGAATACTTTGCGCTCTCGTCCGAGTAACCCAAGGTTAAACATTAAATAGGGCAGGATAATCACAGTGAGTACTAGGCAAAGATAGGCCATAGAGAAGTGGCCATTAAGATAAAGCAATGCCCCCAAGCTGGCAAAGGTGACTGTCGCCAACCCTCCTAATAGCCCATCAATACCATCCACCATATTAAAGGCGTTAATTGCGCCAATGACCGCGAAAACCGTTAACACATAGCCAAGGCTGTCGAGTTGGATACGCCCCGTGGCAAAAATGTCGCCTAGGCGGCTAAGCTCAATGTTACCAAGCACTATCATTGCGATAGCAAGCGCGCCTTGTACACCAAAACGCAGCTTAAAATCGATATCGAACTTGTCATCCAATACGCCAATTGCCACTAAAATCAGCATACAGCTGGCATACAAACCACTATGCGGAATAATAGACGGGTTGTTGATTAAAAAATACACCAGAGAAAGGCAGATCGCGATACCGCCGACAAGTGGTACGGTACCAGCGTGCTGTTTGCGATGATCCGGCTTGTCGACCAATCCAACACGTTTAGCCGCTTTGCGCAGCAAAAACAGGGAAGCAGTCGATAACGCAAATAAAAAAGCCAAAGCAGCGAATGAAACAATCACAGGTTAATCCTTTTGGGATGACGGCTCAGTGGGGTAGTATATGCCATGTCGTAGTCTAATGGCTATCTGCCGGGCGCGTAAACCAAGGGGCGCGATCATCCGTTAATTCATAGAGCGAATACTTGGTGTTGAGTTTTTGCCCACCGTCGCGTTGTAGCGGTTGCCACGATACACCGCCCCGAGCGGTGGTTGGTTTTATCGTGAGTAAGTCAAACGGAATGGAGACATAAAAGCCCTTGGTAAAGCTGCCTTCGCCAAACTCTTCTGCGGACAAGTCGGTTTTGCTGGCGTATGCGCCCACGGTGATGCCACTGTCAAACTGTTTAGCGATATCAACAGTCACGCCCATATCTTCTGTTAAATAGCGACCGGCGCTAATTTTGGCCAAGGTGCCATCAAATACGCCGAGCGGGTTTTGCCAGTAAAGCGTGGCATGGCCGGTGGTGGTGCCGGTTTGCACCCGGAATTCACGGTTGCCATTTTCTGCAGGTTGATATTCGTTTTTAAATAGCCCAAACGCCGAGCCGGGCTCGCGTTGTTTGACATAGTTTGCGTCGAATCCCACGGCAAACTGACTGCCCATTGGGCGATAAAGCACTTCGCCGCCGACACCGGCAAACATGGTTTCTAAGTAGCCGCCATAGGTTTGGGTATACCAATTGTCGCCCCAGTGATCGAGATAGGTCAGTTGTAAGTTGGTGACCCGCACGGTGTCTTCTAAGTACTGTCGGTTGAGCGTACGAACACGCTTAAGATCGGTGCCATCAGGTGGCACGGTGTACTTGAATTTGTCATAGGTGTCGGCAATGTTCACATAGACACTGGATGACGCAAGCAGGTGATTACCTAGCCGCGCGGTGGCGTTACCACTGACGCCCAGTGAGTACATGTAAAAGTTTTCTGAGCCGCCAAACGATTGTACAAACACAGGGGCGAGACCCGCATCAATATTATCGCGCTGGTTGGCTTTTACGGTGCCCGATGTGAGTTGCGGCTGCTGGCGCGTGCGTGCATCGTTGGGGTTTGCGCCCACATAGCTGTTGGTGGCGACGGCGGCATAGGTGTTGGTATCAATCACGGTTTCAGTGATGGGCTGACGTTTCGCTTGGTCAATAATCCGATATTGTTTGGCGTCAATGCCTGTATTGGCTATTAAAGTGGCGGCGCGCGTTTGGGCGGTGTCTTGGTTGCGGTATTTGCGTTGCTCACCCGTCACTGTGACGGTGGTGCCATCAAAGTGCACTTGGTTATCTTGATACCCGGCAACTCGGGCAAGTTGAGTGCTCAGGGCCTGCCATTGGTCGTCGCTTAAGTCCGTCTGCGTAGGGGCTGGTTGATAGATTGGCGCGTGATCGTCAAGCCAAAAGCTGTCGATCTGATTAAAGTTGGTATGTAAGCTTAATCCGGCGGTCACGACGGCGCCACGTTCATAGGCTAACCGTGCGCTACCCCAATCCCCTAAGCGATAGACGGCACCCACATTCCAAGGGCTGTTCACGTCCATTGGAATACCGGTTCGCGTGCTAATAAAGTCGGCTTTGTAATCGTTACCGTCGTATTCAAGCTTTAAGCTCAGTGGTGCGTAGGGGGTTTGATATTCCACCCCGCCAAATAACGCGGTACAGCCGGTAAACATGCGATTAATATCAACACTGCCGCCGTTGCCGGAGTAGGTGGTGTCACGACCACAATCCACCGATTGGTTTTTATCGCCGGTGAGGTTGGCGCGGTTGCCCATATAACCCCAGCCGACGCCGAGCGTGAAATCAAACGGGCCCGCGCGTTTTGAGCCGACCAGGTATTCGCCATCAAATAAGCCAGTGCCGCCAATATCCCGTACACCAACCGCGAGTTCTGGTAGCCAGAAGCTTTCTTGCATCAGGCGTAATTTTGCATCAATGCTTTTGTCGGTGTATTTGGTATCGCCGCTAAAACTGGGATCATTGCTATAAAGTAAGTCGTGAACCTGGGTATAGCGGACGGTGGTTTCTAGCCAAGGAAACAACTGAAGCGAGGTATTAAAGTGCACATAGTCTTCGTTGTAGGTACTGCCTAGGGTAAATTCCCCGTCGGGAGCCGTGCGCGCGGTGGGCATTTGCATGAGGCCCACACCGCCAAAGTCGGTTTGTGAGTGCACCAGCGCTGGGTAGTCAAACGTATCGGCCGATACCGCGCTGCTTACGGCCAATGCAACGGTGCTGAACCAAAAGCGATGAGAGGGAGAAGAGAAAAACCGCATTATTCAATGAACCTATTTTGCAGATACGTCAGCACGTGTTGATTAGGGGACGTTGACTGTGCCTTGCTCTCTATTTCGGACAAAGGCAGATAAATCACCGACCCAGGTAAGATATCGTGATGCTCGTTATTCCAATAAGCAATTGGGTATTGGGCGCGCTCGCCGGTGGGGCTGATCACCCATACGTGAGAGACGCCTAATGTGTCTGTCTTGGTTTGCTGGATATAGTCACTGGCCGCGTGTCGCTCACCCCAAGGATAGTCACCCGGTTGATTCACCGCGCCGAGGACTGTCACCTTTGTTGGGCGTTCAGGGAGCTGCAAATGCCACTGGCCCTTTAAGCGTGGGTTGGCACCGGGCGTGATTCGGGTGATATCTGGGTCAATCGCGCCGGGCACGCGCTCGGCAACCGCCATTTGGTTGAGTGCTTGATACAGCATTTGCCACTGTTTTTTTACGGTACCGGTATTGACGGCGATTTGATGACGAACCGGTTGCAAATCAGCGATATTCTTGGCTTTTTTACTGTCTTGCTGATAGAGCCCGGCGGCGGGCCAATAGACATCATCAAGTGAGCGTTGTTGAGCCTGTGTGATGGTTAGTACCGCTTCAGCCAGGTGCGGTGGCTGCGTGAACGACAGCGCAATGTCTTGATTGGCAGTGAGCATGTTGGCCTTGGCTGGGATCACCATTAGCAAGGCGACGGCGCATAATCCGCGCTTGATCACGTGATAATTAATCATCTTCGCCCCCTTGATATGACTTTAAATGGGTCAGTGTCACCGCGGGTAGCCCCGGTGCGAGGTGCTGATAGGATTTGATGATTTTACCCGTGTCGTTAGCGATCCAATAGTCATTGGTATATTGAGTATCAAGTGCCGGAATGGTGACGAATTCGGTATAGTGCGTTGTTATCACGGGCGTGCCGTTCACTGAGACATTTTGTGGCTTGCCGCGTTTAAAGGTGGAGTCAGCTCGGTAGCCACTGTGGTTGCCCGGTTGCCAGTCAATGGTGCGTGACCATGTGTGCGGCATGGTGATGGTGTTAAGGCCAACGCTTAATGGATCGGGAGAGTCAGTGTGCGTGGCGGTTAGATTACCATCAGTCAAATTCACTGTTTTAACTAATCGGCCGTTCCGCGTCACGAGCATTTCGTTATCGCCCGATAACCATTTTAAATTTGGGCTCGGGTGTTGGCTGGGCTCAACAAAGGCGAGCACCATAAAGCCTTGCGGACCGTTATCAAGTTGGGCGTAGAGGCTAGCATAGGGAAGCGCATTTATTTCGTCCCAGCTTTTTCGTACGTCGGGATAACCTTGATACGCAAACTTAAATGAGTCGCCAAGATCCTGGATGCGCTGTGTACACCCAGACGAGATAAGGGCGATGAGCGTCACTACAATGGCCTGATTGGTTTTTGTCATAAGTGGTAGGAGGCGGGCGTTAGGTTAACTCAATAAAAAATGGCCGCAATATGCATTTGCAGCCATTCAAAATACTGTCGTTTATTGCTGAGCGCTGACAGAGGTTGTTGTGCTGTTGTCATCGTCTGATGCAGCAACGGCAATACCCACAGCGGCAGCAGCAGCAATACCAGCAACGCCTGCAGCACCGATACCACCCGCAGCAGCAGCACCTGCGCCTGCACCTGCTGCGCCAGCACCTGAACCAGCAGCACCTGCACCTGCACTACCACTTGCACCCGCACCGGGTGCGGCTTCACCTGCTGCCATTGCGCTTGCAGCAAACAGCATGGCAATTACGCCTGTTGCGATTTTTTTCATTAGTCTCTCCGTGATTTGTGCGTCAATACAAAAACGCCTGCCTATGCAGACATCTACAAACTGTAATCGCTACGGCAGTGGAAGTAAAATAAATAGCGAACATATCTTTTACTTTTTCTCATACGCTGCTTCTCCCATGCTCCTAGGGTTGAAGTGATCAAATCGTTTACTCGTGCGTGACTGTGGCAGGAAGGGGCTCGATTTTAGTGCTTGATATAGCGTACAATCGCTTGGTTTTTGGATGGTGGTATCAGTGAGTCATTATGAGTATTTTTAACGTCAGCATCATTTTGCTGTGTGTGCTAGGCATTTCTACCGGTCAAATTCTGTTCAAGCTGGCCTCGCCGTATTTTCCAACCGTTTTAAGCTGGTCATCCATCATTGGCTTTGTGTTTAATAAATATTTGTTTTCAGCCTTAGTGATCTACGGGTTCGCAACCATTTTGTGGGTGTATGCGCTGCGTTTAGTCCCTTTGTCTATCGCATATCCGTTTATGGCACTCGCCTTTATTATTGTGCCTGTGCTGGGCATGATTTTTCTCAACGAACCCTTTCAGTGGCGCACCTTGCTGGGTGCAGGGCTGATTATTAGCGGTTTGCTCGTGATTGTACGTTAGGAGTTAGTATGCGCATTGCGGTCGCCATTCCTTGTTATAAGGTAAAAAAGCATATTCTGGACGTCATCGCGCGTGTTGGCGACGATGTGGACACCATTTATGTGGTAGATGATTGTTGTCCTGAGCAATCCGGTAGCCATGTGTCACAAAACAGTACCGATAGTCGCGTGAAGGTCATTTATCATGTCCAAAACCAGGGCGTTGGTGGCGCGATCGTCACCGCCTATCAACAAGCGCTAGATGATGACATTGACATTGTGGTGAAAATTGATGGCGATGGGCAAATGGACCCCGAGTTGTTGCCGCATTTTGTTGCGCCCATTTTGCGCGGTGAAGCGGATTACACCAAAGGCTCGCGTTTTTTCGCTCTCGAATCGCTCACGACCATGCCGTTTGTGCGTAAGTTTGGCAATGCTGCGCTGTCTTTTATCAATAAAGTATCGAGTGGGTATTGGCAAGTTATGGACCCAACTAATGGGTATACCGCCATTCATCGTCAAGCCTTACAGCTCATGCCGTTAGATAAACTCAGTCAACGCTACTTTTTTGAAAGCGATATGCTTTTCCGCTTGGGTACCTTACGTGCAGTGGTACAAGATATTCCGATGGATGCGGTGTATGACGATGAAGAAAGCAACTTGTCGATAAAAAAAGTGCTGGTTGATTTTCCACCGCTGTATATCAAGGCATTTTTTAAACGGGTTTTTTATACTTATTTTCTCCGCGATTTTAACGGCGCAAGTATGAAGCTGGTATTAGGCCTGCTGYTAATGTTGATAGGAGCTGTGTGGGGCGGCGCGCATTGGATTGGCTCGATTGTGTCAGGCGATGAGGCCACCACCGGCACTGTGATGCTGGCGGTATTGCCGCTGATTATGGGCTTTCAGCTTTTACTTAGTGCGATAGATTATGACATGACCCACGCTCCCAAGCGGCCGTTACAGCGCTGGTTTTCTTGTACGCGGAGAAAAAAAGATGACGGTTAAGTCCGTGTTAAAGCTTGATAAGTTTGATGTATTCTGCTTGCTGCTGCTTATCCCAATTGTGATTTTTGCTCTTACGCCATCATCTTATGGTGCCGCTCTGAGTCTTTTCGGTTTTGACGGAGAAGGGTTATTAGCAGGTACGCCACGACCTATTCGAACAGATGAATGGACAGTGTGGACGCCTTATATTCAAATGGCCGTTTTAAATGGCTTTGAGCGTCTTAACGAGTTTTCTACCTATCATCATGACTTACGCGGCTTTAATGCGGTGCCGCTTGCCGATTGGGGGCTGATATTTAAGCCCTTAATGTGGCCGTTTTGGCTGCTCGAGCCCGCACGTGCGTTTGCGCTGCATCATGGCTTGATAATTGTGTCTTTTTTGTTGGGGTGGAAATGCCTTTTTAAACGGTTGATCAGTGATCTCAATGTCGATAAAGCACATGTTTCTTGGTATGCAGCGGCAGTAAGTGTACTCCTGTTTTTTACCGGTTTTAGCCAATTTTGGTGGACGACACTTGGGCCCGTACTGGCTATTAGCCCCTGGTTACTGTTGTTGATTTTACGTTGGCAACATCATGCGTTGCATTATGTGCTCTTGTTCTACGTGGCTTGCGTGTGGCTGTTATCGCACACCTATCCTCCCATTATTATCTCCATCGCTTATTTTGGTGTGATGCTACTCTTTGTGCACCAGTGGCGTTGGTGGCGAGTGCCGAAATTACAACTTGTGTTAACAGCAGTGGTCTGTCTGGCCGGTGTAGGAGTGACACTATGGTATTTTCAGGATGTCATCTCGGTCATGATCAATACCGTCTATCCAGGCCAACGTGTGTCACCAGGTGGACAAACGAGCGGATTATTATGGTTATCCTCGTTGTTGCCGTTTATTGCTCATTCCCGATACAGCGATCTCCTTGGTCTGAATATTTGTGAGGTGGCCACAGCAGGTTCCTTGTTGCCCATTATTGTCGCAAGCTTAGTGAAACCGAACCCGAGTGCGGTGGGGCGACGTGCAATAATGGGCGCAACCGTGCTTGCTACTTTTTGTACCCTATGGATGCTCACCCCAGTCCCGGCAGTGATCGCCAAGCTATTGTTGTTGGACAAAGTGCCTTCAAATCGATTGGTATTTTTACTTGGCCTAACCCTAAACTACCTCGCGCTGGTGGTACTGGTGGAAGGGCAAGTTATGATAACCCGCACGCGCCTTGTAGTGCTGGCGACACTGGTGGCGGTTAGCATGTTCTTATCCAGTGCGCTTGGGTTGGTCGATTGGTTTGATAAAAATACTCCAGAGCTTGCGCTTGTTATTGTGGCTGGTGTTGGATTTTGCCTTTATCGGTGCAGTAGTCAGCTTGGCAAGTATAAAAAGGGGCTGATCGTCGCAATGGCTCTGATGCCTAATATTTATGCGTATGGGGGGTTTAACCCGATTCAGTCAGCGTTTCCTATTTTTGATTTACATACTCGTGATGTGGTCAATCAATTGGAGGAAGGGGCCAACCAGACGCCACCCCACTGGGTGGTGAGTGATCGATATAGAGGTGCAATTTTATCAGGCCTTGGTTTGAATTCATTCACGACGGTGCTTGTACAGCCTCAATTAGACTTCTTTCGGAAGATGTATCCTAATATGGAGGCGTCAACGCTAAACTTTATATTCAATCGATATGCCCATATCTATGTTTCAGATAAAATTCAGACACCTGAAACTCCCTTTCCTGATCAAATTCATGTTCCTATTTGGGATGTGAAACCAAAATCTAATGATGAGCACTACCAAACGTTGAATAGATTAACGGATGACTATAAAGCCGAATCAACCTTTGGAGTGGTTGATGCCGTTGATATTGGCGATGAGTTTATCCAGATTAAAGGTTGGGCACAATCAAACCGCCGGAGTATCCTGGGGAATATTGATCTATCAAACTTAATCTATTCAGAAAGAATACGTCGGCCTGACGTCGCTAATGCGCTAGACCAGCCCGATATGATGTATTCAGGCTTTAAGCTGGTTTTCAAAAAAACGGATGCAATTAAAAAAGTCTTGAAAGAACAGGGAATCTGCCTTGTCTCAACTTCAAAAAATGATGACTTAACACTATTAATGAC
>NZ_MUFH01000070.1:0-10395 GCF_001996115.1 Salinivibrio sp. MA427 | reverse complement strand
GGCGTATATTGCTGAACGCTATCAACAAGCCTTCGACGCGACAATTACCGCTTTTATGCCTTATTTGTCCTGCCTGAGAGGGAAAGACGATCGCTTATTGTCGGTATGCGGTTATCGCCCCGCTGCGTGTCAGCCGCTTTTTCTCGAACAATACCTTGGCGATGATGTTGCTGATGTACTCAGCACTCACTATCAGCAAGTGATCACGCGTACATCAGTGATTGAATTTGGGCAACTGGCCTCGTTCTCTTCGGGGACGTCGCTACCGCATTTCCACGCTTTAGCGAATGTGCTGCTATCCCACGGATACTTGTGGTGTGTGTTTACCGCGACAGGACCGCTATATGCACTCATGCATCGTTTTGGCCTTACTCCCCATTTACTGACCAATGCGGATGCGAGTCGCCTACAGCCCGCCACTGACCAATGGGGCGACTACTACACGCGGATGCCTCGTGTCTGTGCTGGTAACCTTGCTCAAGGTGCTGAACAGTTGGCTCGAATCGCGTCTAAACACCGTCATAAGGAGAATGCACATGCGCGTCTTATTTGAACGTTTGGCTAAATATGCCAGCTCCCAATCTGATCAGGTTGCCATTCAAGGGACAGATGCATCTGGCGACTGCCTGATATTGACTTACGAAGCGCTTTGGGAACGAATCAGGGCTTTGAGTGAAGCCCTATTGGCGCTAGATGCGCACATGATTGGGCTTGCCAGTGACAACAGTGTTAGTTGGGTACTGATCGATCTTGCCGCTGCGTATGCAGGCATTTCAATTGTACCGATCCCGCCATTTTTTACGGCGGATCAACAACTGCATGTCTTGGAGACTGCGAGGGTCGATTGGGTGATTGGYTCGCTACACCCTGATGTCGCATTAAGCCACGAATCTGTGACTACATTGGCGGGATTACCATGCCATGCACGAGATGTAGACGCACTGCCAGCTTTGCCTCCTGCCGTAAAGGTCACGTTTACTTCAGGCTCGACCGGTTCTCCCAAGGGCGTGGTATTGAGCGCAGCCACGCTAGAGAGCGTTAGCGTATCGCTTGCCAATACCGTCTCCACCACTGCGGTGCCCTCCCGTCATTTAGTCGTCCTTCCCCTGTCCACACTACTGGAGAATATTACGGGTGTTTACGTGCCCCTGTTGCTTGGGGTGACGACAGTGATCCCATCCAGCCATGACTTGGGGCTGATCGGCTCAAGCCAGTTAAACCTGAATCAATTGATGAGCGGACTGATTCGTTATCGTCCGCAAAGCTTGGTGCTTACCCCTGCGTTATTGCGAGCCGTAATCCACCTTGGTGAACAGCATCCTGGTGCGGTTGCCGATCTCAAGCACGTTGCTGTCGGAGGCGCAAAGGTGGCACCGGCCTTATTGCGCGCAGCAAGTCGGCTTGGCTTATCGGTTTTTGRGGGTTATGGCTTATCTGAGTGCGGATCAGTGGTGAGCTTGAATACCACCGATCACCATTGTGTTGGCAGTGTGGGTAAACCGTTACCTCACAATCGTGTTTTTCTAGCACCAGATGGTGAAATTATGGTAACAGGCGCGACATTCTCAGGTTATCTGGATCGCGACTTTATCCCTCACCAAGGCGCCGTCGAGACGGGAGATATCGGTGAGTTTGATGATGACGGCTTTTTGTATGTAAAAGGTCGCAAAAAAAATCAACTCATTACGGCTTTTGGCCGCAACATCCATCCAGAATGGATTGAGGCGGAAGCCATGGCCTATTCGGCGCTTAGCAACATGGTGGTATTGGGAGAGGGGAAGGACTACCTGACTGCCATTATTGGTAGCGACTCTCCTGATCAAGCAAAGCAGCAGCTGATCCAGCTTAACCACCAACTGCCCGATTATGCGCAGCTCCGAGCGGTGATATTTACCGCTCCTTTTCATCAGCAACCCCATTTGATGACGGCAAATGGCCGCCCTAAACGCGATGTCTTTTGCCAACAATTTGAGCCGCAACTTAACACGTCGGCCCAATCATTACTGACTGACGAAACCCTGCCACTCACGGCACATTCCTAGGAGGATTTATGGATAATCAAGGTTTTTTCCATGTACTAGAGAAAGAAACCGCTCAGGCGAGAGCCTCAATGCTGAGTGTGCCTGTGATTGAGGCTTGCGACTATAAGGCGATCACGCTGCAAACCTACACGGCCTTTCTTGTTCAGGCTTATCACCATGTGAAGCATACCGTTCCATTACTGATGGCCTGTGGTTCTCGGCTGCCGGAGCACTATGAATGGTTACGCCAAGCGCTCGGCGAATACATTGAGGAAGAGAAAGGTCACCATGAATGGATCTTGGATGACTTGCGCGCATGTGGCTTTGATGCCGAATTAGCGAAGGCTAACTGTGGTGAGGGCCAAGTCGGGTTAGGGATTGAGATGATGGTGGCGTATTTATATCACCAAATTGATCGCAAAAATCCAATGGCTCTATTTGGCATGGTTTGGGTGTTGGAAGGGACGAGTGTCTCAATCGGCGGCTCGATGGCCGCACTGATCCAGCAAACGCTTTCTCTACCCGATACAGCGATGCGGTATTTAACGTCACACAGCACCTTGGACGTAGAGCATATTGGCTATTTTGCCGATTTGATGAACAAGGTAACGGATCCAGCGGACCAACAAGCCATCATTGATAGTGCGAACCGTGTTTATGCGCTGTATGAATCAATGCTGCGAGCGCTTCCCATGACCACAACACAGACGCAAGTGGCATAGGAGGCGGTAATGAAAAACACAATTATATTGCTAACAGGTGCGACAGGAGGCATTGGCCGATCGCTGGCTGATGCACTGGCAAGAAAAGGCGCAATACTTGTGCTCGTCGGCCGCCATTTTACCGCGTTGCATGATCTTAAAAACCAGCTTATGAATAGCGAGCGTCATCAGATCATCGAAGCAGACATTGGTGCAGTAGAAGGAAGAGACAAGGTGAATCAGCATGCACGATGGCTGGGTCAGCAAGGTACGCCAATAGAAATACTGATCAATAATGCAGGGGTAAATAGTTTCAATTACCTATCCATGCGCGCGGATGTCAGTATTGAACATGAGATTGCCATCAACCTAACCGCGCCTATTTTGCTTTGTAAACAGGCACTAACGTGGCTCGCACCGACAGGCCTGATTGTCAATATTGGCTCAACCTTTGCTGGTATCGGTTTCCCCGGGTATGCCAATTACGGTGCGACGAAATCAGGCCTATATCGCTTTACCGAAGCGTTAAATCGGGAGCTACATGGCACTCAGCAGTGTGCCATTTATATCGCGCCTCGAGCCACCAAGACGGCGTTAAATGATGCACGTGCAACGGCGATGAATAAGCAATTACAAAATCATGTGGACTCACCCGAGTGGGTAGCGAATCACATTGTTCGTGCTATCGAAAAGCGTTGCTTTGCGACGTGGCTCGGATGGCCCGAAAAGCTGTTTGTTCGTCTGAATCAACTTTTTCCATCGCTAGTGGGTCATGGGATCGCAAAACAAAAAGATATCATTGATCTTCACGCCATGACGCCGCAAGACTTGCCAGTTACAGAGGAGTCACACCATGACTATACGTAAATCGTTGTATATTACCGTATGGGCACTCAGTTGTTCTTTGATCAGTGCGACAGCGCTGGCCGACCCTATTTTGACTAAGATCCAGACACGCTGGGCACAATGTAACTACACTGTCGAAAGCAGTGACGACAAAGTGGCGTGTTTCGACCGTTTAATCGATGATACGCAAATTGCGCTCCTTGCCCAACCAGCGCGTCATGATCTGAAAATATGGCTTGCTATCAATAAGAGCTCGCTAGCCGGGGTTGACGGTGGCATGGGGGCATTGGCTTTGGTCAAAGATGCAAAAATCCTACTTGAAGATGTGGTAACACAGGCGCCGGAAACGCTGGACGGTTCGGCCCTAACGAGCTTAGCGACTTTGTACCACAAAGTGCCGGGCTGGCCGTTCGCATTTGGGGATGACGATACGGCTGCCGTACTTTTTAAAAAAGCGCTCAAAATTAACCCTAGAGGTATTGATCCCAACTATTTTTATGGTGAATTTTTGGCAGATACCGGAAAAACCAACCTCGCTGTGGCATTCTTAAAGCAAGCACAAAAAGCCCCAGCGCGACCTGAGCGTCGTCTTGCTGATAAAGGTCGGCAACAAGAGATTGCCCAAAAACTGAAGGAGATTAATCAGCAATGAGGCTGTTACTGGTCGAAGACGATTGCATGTTAGGAGAGTCTATGGTGGCTTCGCTGCAGCGTCACGGTTACACCGTTGATTGGCTGCAGCGGGGCGGTGGTGTAGATGCGTTGTTAAATACCGAAAGTTTTACCGCTATCATTCTAGACTTAACCTTGCCAGACACTGATGGGCTTATTGTGTTGCGCAAAATTCGCCGCAAACATAGCGATATCCCTGTGATGATTTTGACCGCACGCGATGACATTGATGACCGTGTGAAAGGGTTAGATGGTGGAGCTGACGACTACATGATCAAACCTTTTGCACTCGAAGAGCTATTGGCGCGTCTGCGCGTCATGATTCGGCGTATTTCCGGTTATGCCGATACCACCATGTCATGCCATGGGGTGACCTTGTCGATGGCGACTGGCGAAGTCGATATGCAAGGCGAGCCAATTCGACTAACGCCTAATGAGTTTAAATTATTATCGACGTTGATGTCACATGCTGGACGCGTGATGAATAAAGATCAGCTTCAGCAAGCCCTTCATGGTATGGATGAGGGCATTAGTCCAAATGCTATTGAAGTGCATATTCATAACCTGCGTAAAAAAACCGGTGGTGCTTTAATTCAGAATATTCGCGGAGTTGGGTATATCATTGAAAAATAAAAGACAACGTCCGCATTCAATAAAACGCCATCTCACTATTACGACTGTATGCACCGTGGGACTAATGATGTTTATCTCATGGTTACTGGTTTACAGCGAAGCCCGCCATGAAATTAATGAAGTTTATGACGCGCGATTGGGTCAATCGGCAAAAACCTTGGCGCTGTCGGTGATGAACTGGGGAGATCAGCCGCCAAATAACTTTACACAAAGTTATACCCATTGGTTAAACGCGATTACTGCCAACGCAAAAGATGACGATACGACCACACCATTTGGTCACCCCTACGAAGATAATTTATTTTTTCAGTACCGTGTTAATGATGCATTAATTGCCAAAAGCCCTAATGCACCGGTGCAATGGATAGGGACATCGGGCAACCCCGGATTCGATGTGGTCACCGCGGCAGGTGAACAATGGCGAACCTTTACATTGGTTTTCGCTCTACCCGATGAACGGCAAGCTAGTTTGCTGGTCGCGGAAAAAGAAGCTATTCGCCAAGAACTGATGACAGAGGTATCACTGACCATTGGTTTACCTCAACTGTTGCTTATACCACTCTTGGCGCTGGTTATGGTCGTTCTAGTAAGTCGCGCGTTTAAACCGTTAGGTGAGCTGAAAGACACTATCGCTGCGCGCAGTATCGATAATCTCGATCATATCCATGTTACACAACCCACCGTTGAACTAACGCCATTGGTTAAACAGCTAAATTATCTATTCTCTCAGCTAAATAATGCGTGGGTGCGTGAAAAGCGCTTGGTTAGTACGGCCGCGCACGAGCTAAAAACTCCCCTCGCGGTACTGCGCCTTAATGCAGAAAATGCTTTGTCTGCCGCCACAAAAGCCGATCGAGATAACGATTTGACCAATATTCTTGCTGGCATCGATCGTACCGATCGTGTGATTCAGCAGTTGCTCATGCTATCGCGGGTGGAGCAGCAAAAAAACACCGACACCACACACATTGATCTTGTGCCATTGTTACGAGAGCAAATTGCAGCACTCGCACCGATGGCATTGACTCAACAACAGTCAATAGAACTTGAAGGACGAGACCCCCTGTGGGTGAAAGGCCATCCCGTTATGTTGTCAGTCTTGTTTACTAATTTGATTGATAATGCAATTCGCTATGCAGGAGAAGGCGCATCTATCAGTGTGGTCACCAGTTGCTCAGCCAATACCGTGGTGGTGGCAGTGATTGATTCTGGCGATGCCATACCGGACGAAATTAAGAGTCGTATTTTTGATAAATTCTTCCGCGGTCATACCGAGAAAGGCGACGGGGCTGGTTTGGGTATGTCGATTGTCAAAGACATTGCTGAGCAGCATCAAGCGAGTATTGCGATTCGAAGCCCATATTTTTCCGACCATGGGAATGGTTTTACGGTCACTTTTCCAATTGCCTCCGTATATGAGAGCAGATAGCTATATGCTTGATTGGTAAAAGGCAGCTAACCTTGCCAACGTCAAGTCTTGTGTGATCTTACACAAGGCTTTTTGTCTATAATGATAGACAGCCTGCTCTCGGTTTTGGTTTAATACCCGAACAATAAAAGGATTGGTTAGGTATGAAATTGTATAACGCGATTAAGGCTTACTTATTTGAAACGTTGGTTTTAGGGGGAGCGCTAGCGCTTGGTATATGGTTAGTGCTGGCCGGGTAGTCAATTAGCCTATACGCCGGTTTAGTACTAGAACGGGCTTTCTTTGCTCAATTCGTTGCAAATCTCGACAATAACAAGAGAAAGCCCCGAGCGGAGGACCTGCTGCTGGCGTTGCAGTTGTAGCTGATAAAACTCAATATCCACATCATCCTCTGGCGCTTCTATATCGCGCTGAATCATACTCATATTGTCGATTTTACGAAGCTTTTTTACCGCATCCAGTACGTTAGGGTCGGTGAAGTGGTAGTCGTCAGCATCATTACTTAGCTGGTTTTTAAGTTTAATGATCTGTTCAATATCGTGATAAGCGTCATCTGATAACACGCCTAGACCAAACAAGAGTTTTAATCGCACTGAAAGATCACCCAGTGGCCCCGTGTCATGCAGCAAAGGCCCCACCACTGATTCTACTGCAAAGTTATCTTTGCGAAAAACCCGCTTGATTAAGCCATCAATAGACGCTTCAAACGTATCGACCGCGGCAACAAAAAAGCCACGCACGGTTGTCGCTTGGTTTAATCGTTCAATGATGTCTGTTTCGTCGAAATTTTCTGCCATAGACTCAATACTGCTTATTGTTATAACGGGGGAGTTAAACTCCCCCTGTGAAGTGCGCGGTTTACAATTGCTGGTACAGGATGTTGATTGCCTCAATTTCAGGGCTTTCTTCTGCCAAGCCGGTGTATATCGCTAGTGTCTTTCTTACGCCTACCTCAGCCAGTGAAGCTTGAAGTTCTTCAGCTTGTGGGTCGGTGTGATTGGTATATTTCAATGCTGCGGCAATACCTTTTAACAACGCTCGGTTATCCGTGCCATATTCTATTGTACCCAGTAATGGCTTGATAAGCCTATCGTTCTGACTTAGCTTTCGAATAGGCTGGCGGCCAACTCGATCGACCTCATCAACCAAGTAGGGGTTTGAGAAACGCCCCAAAATTTTCTCAATGTACGCTTGGTGAGCGGCGCGGTTAAACCCGTAGCGTTGAATAAGCACTTCGCCGCTTTCCTGCATGGCCTGTTTCACCACGGCATGAATCTGTGGATCGGTAATGGCTTCACGAATGGTACGGTGGCCGCTTAAGCACCCCAAATAAGCAGTGATACAGTGACCTGTATTCAAGGTGAAAAGCTTGCGTTCGACAAACGCCATTAAGTTTTGCGTTTTCTCCATACCGGCGATATCAGGGATCTCGCCTTTGAACTGTTGCTCATCAACAATCCATTCGCTGAAGCTTTCTACCGTAACCTCTAAGGGATCATCGTTCGCCGCTTCCGCGGGCGGTACAATACGATCGACCGCTGAATCGACAAAACCAATCAGTGCCTCTGCTTTTTGATGCAACGCGGGGTCAAGGTGCTTATAGACTTCGCCCTTAAGGTGTGATGTGCCACGGATCATGTTTTCACAGGCAATAATGTTCAGCGGCGCCAAATTGCCCGATTCAAAACGCTTTTCAATCCCGGTGGCTATGGTCTTAGCGATAATATCAAGCACATTGGGACCCACTGCCGTGGTCACTAAATCCGTTTTTACGATTTTATCGATCACATCATCACTTGCCGAATTAACCGCCGTGATATGAGAAACCGTGTCGATATGGCAGTCATTGCCGACCACTTTGACGTTGTAGCTTTGTTTGTGACTGAGTTGATCAATGAGGGGCGCATCAACATCTGCAAAGGTGACCTCGACATTGGCATCCGCGAGTAATTTTCCGATAAAGCCGCGGCCAATATTGCCGGCACCAAAATGAACAGCATTTTTCATAATATTTACCTCAAACTAAAAAAGATGGATATAAGGGACCACCTCAGTGGTCTCCTTATCAGACTGATTAATGGGACGACGTCATATGAGTGACGTTTTCATCACTTAATAGATTGAGGATCTCGTCAATACTGTCGGTACTGGTGAGGGTATCTATTGCATCAGGTTCATCTAGCGCATTAGTGATAGCGGTAATAACTTGGATATGCTCATCGTTTTTGGCGGCAATCCCGATCACCAATTTAGCGATATCGTCTTTATCGTCGGTGAACTGCACACCCGTTGGATACTGGCATACCACGATGCCGGTTTTCTTGACTCCATCTTTCGCTTTGACGGTGCCATGAGGGACGGCGATAGATTCACCGAGGTAAGTTGGAGTTAATGCCTCGCGCTCAAACATGGCGTCGACATAGCTAGGTTCAACGTAACCGAGTTTGACAAGTTGATTGCCGGCAAATTGGATCGCCTGTTCTTTGTTTGTTGCCGTTAAGCCAACATGGATATTTTCACGTTGGAGTTGAAAAGTGGGCGCTGGAGTTGGCTCGAAGCTATCGTCATTCGCGGCAGTATCAGGAACCCTAAGCACTTGCGGATCGTTCGCTGCAGGATATTTTGCCGCGAGAATTTGGGTGACCAACTGGCCGTAAACCTCACCATCAAGGAAGTTATTAAGTGAAATATGGTGAGCTGATGGGGCGTCAGTACGTGCGCGCTCGGTTAGGTCTTTGTGCGTGATCACAATCTGCGCATCCTCAGGCAAACTATTAACCGCAATATTCGTGACACCAATATCTAGACCGGCGCTTTGCACTTTTTTGCGCAGCAAGCTGGCACCCATGGCACTGGATCCCATACCCGCATCACACGCAACCAAAATATGCTTAACGGATGCAAAATTAACCGTGCCTTTGGGCGCGGATGAGGGAGTGGAGGTATCTGCTTTCGTGCCTGTCTTCATGTCTTTCATTTTCGCAGTCGCTTCATCGAGTGAAGCTTCGTCACCATCGCCCTCTGTGCTTTTTTGCGTTTTCATCAGCAAAGCGGCAACCACAAATGACACACTGGCAGCGGCAATAATTGACGCTAAGACACCAACAACCGATCCTTTTTGCGTCATTAATAGCACGGCAAAGATAGAGCCAGGAGATGCGGGTGACACAATGCCTGCATCAAACACAGTGAGAACGAATACACCTGTCATACCTCCAGCAATGGCTGCAAGGATAAGACGTGGATTCATTAAAATGTAAGGGAAGTAGATCTCGTGAATACCACCGAAGAAGTGAATAATCGATGCACCCCCTGCGGTTTGACGTGCTGTGCCTTTACCAAACACCATGTACGCTAACCATTGGACAACAGTTTTACGAACGGGCCGATGAGGAAGAAAGCGATAATCGCGCAAAGCATACCGATAATACCGGCAGAGAAGTTATTCACTAACATCTCAAACCCGCTTCTCACTTTGCCATCGATATAAGCATCGAATTTTTTAATGGCCCAGCCGCCGAATGGACCAACTATCATCGCGCCCATAAACATGGGAATGTCAGTCCCGACAATCACCCCCATGGTGGTAATCGCGCCGACAACAGCGCCGCGTTCGCCGCCAACAAGTTTACCGCCGGTGTAGCCGATCAGCAGTGGTAGTAGGTAGGTAATCATGGGGCCGACCATGGCCGCCAATGTCTCATTGGGTACCCAACCGGTCGGAATAAATAGTGCGGTAATAATCCCCCACGCGATGAATGCGCCGATATTGGGCATCACCATATTTGAAAGGAAGCGACCAAAATTCTGTATCTTGATCTTGGTGTCAGATGATATCATAACAATACCCCGTTTGATGTTCTCACTGAACGTGTGTGGTAGAACGGTTCGCCAAAACCGTCTGGCTAGTTAGTACTCAGTCAATTTACCACACATTTTTTCGAGAGAACTGATAACGGGGATTTGTTGACCCACCTCTCACTATTCACGTCGCAACTATATTTTATCCCAACACCTGTCACAAAAATAACATGAAAGTTTAGTACAAAACTAAAAAAGCAACATTGTCAACAAAAATTATAATGATCATTAT
>NZ_MUFH01000007.1:0-42925 GCF_001996115.1 Salinivibrio sp. MA427 | reverse complement strand
GTACGCGCATCATCCGGATCGTTCGGTGCACACAAGATAGGCTCTTTGATCTCGGCCAGATCGATTTCAAGTACGTGGGCATACTCGGCATCTTTGTCCGCTTCCATCAAACTTGGGCTGTCTAGCCATTGCTGCATCGCTTGAATACGGCGCTCAATGGTACGGCGGTCGCCATAACCTTCGGCAATCATCCACTTGAGCATCACAATGTTGGACTCAAGGTATTCGGCCACTGAGTCTTGTGACAGCTTCACGGTACAACCAGCCGCAGAGCGCTCTGCGGATGCATCTGATAGCTCAAACGCCTGTTCAACCGTGAGGTGCTCAACCCCTTCGATTTCGAGAACACGACCGGAAAATTCGTTGATTTTTCCTGATTTCTCAACCGTTAACAGACCTTGTTTGATGCCGAAATACGGAATGGCATGGACTAAGTCACGCAAGGTAACACCGGGTTGCATTTCGCCTTTAAAGCGCACCAAGACCGACTCAGGCATATCCAGCGGCATCACCCCGGTTGCTGCAGCAAAGGCCACCAGACCCGAGCCGGCAGGGAAAGAAATCCCCAGCGGGAAACGCGTATGTGAGTCGCCACCGGTACCCACGGTATCAGGCAGCAGCATACGATTGAGCCAAGAGTGAATCACCCCATCGCCTGGACGCAGTGCCACGCCACCACGATTCATGATGAAATCGGGCAAGGTATGGTGTGTTTCCACGTCAACCGGCTTTGGATATGCTGACGTATGACAGAAAGACTGCATGGTCAAATCGGCGGTAAAACCAAGACACGCCAAGTCTTTAAGCTCATCACGGGTCATGGGTCCGGTGGTGTCTTGTGACCCTACCGTGGTCATCTTAGGCTCACAATAGGTATTCGGACGCACACCTTCGACGCCACAGGCTTTACCGACCATTTTTTGTGCCAGCGTAAAGCCTTTGGTGGATTCAGCCACTGGACGGGGACGGCGGAAGACGTCAGATGGCTCAAGGCCGAGACATTCACGGGCTCGATCGGTCAAGCCGCGACCGATAATCAATGGGATGCGGCCACCGGCACGTACTTCATCATACAAAATGTCGGTTTTGAGCTGGAAGGTCGACAGCACGTCATCGGTGCCATGCTTGCACACTTTACCGTCAGCGGGGTACAGGTCAATCACATCGCCCATATTGAGCGAAGTCACATCGAGCTCAATCGGCAATGCGCCCGCGTCTTCCATGGTATTAAAGAAAATAGGGGCAATTTTTCCGCCTAAACAGAAACCGCCGAAACGCTTGTTCGGCACATTCGGAATGTCTTGGCCCATAAACCACAACACCGAGTTGGTCGCTGATTTACGTGACGAGCCAGTGCCAACCACATCACCGACATAAACCAGTGGGTGGCCTTTTTCTTCCAACGCCTTCATTTGCTCAATGGGGCCAATGTCACCGGGTTTATCCGGTTGAATACCTTCGCGCTCGTTTTTAAGCATCGCAAGGGCATGTAAGGGAATATCTGGTCGTGACCATGCATCAGGGGCGGGAGACAAGTCATCGGTGTTGGTTTCACCCGATACTTTGAACACTGTCAGTGTCACTTTTTCAGGAATCTGCGGTTTTTCCAGATACCAATCTGCGTTGGCCCACGATTCCATCACTTGTTTAGCGTAAGCATTCCCTGCTTTCATTTTGTCTTCCACGTCATAGAAAGCATCAAACATGAGCAGGGTATGTGACAGGGCTTTGGCTGCAATTGGCGCCAGTTTTTCATCCTCTAACAACGCGATCAGAGGCTGGATGTTATAACCGCCTTGCATGGTACCGAGTAGCTCTGTGGCGCGCTCAGGGCTGATTAACGGCGATTGCGCCTCACCATTTGCCAACGCAGCTAAAAAGCCTGCTTTTACATAGGCGGCTTCATCCACGCCGGGTGGAATTCGGTTTTCCAGCAAATAAACAAGGGTTTCTTCTTCGCCAGCGGGCGGGTTTTTCAACAGTTCTATCAGACTGGCGGTTTGCTCAGCGTTCAGCGGTTTAGGCACAATACCCTGAGCGGCACGTTCTTCGACGTGTTTACGGTAGGCTTCAAGCACGACTATTTCCTCTTATCTCGGTCAGGCCCTGTGGCCCAACATCCTTGGAAAGTGTTAGTACTCGTATCACGCTTATCCGGCGAAGTTTATTAAAATTTTCCAGCAAGACGAGGGTTCGAGCACGTAACCGCTGCGTGAGGATAGCATTTTTAACTTAAAATTAAAATCTACCCGTTTTATGAAACATACGACCAAGGTCTTAGTGACGCAGCCCTCTATTTCCTCATTCTCACGATCCAATTAACCGTGATTGTCGCGTTCTGTTTGATTCTATACTGTTTTTTATCACGATACAGTTAGCCACAAAAGATAACGCGATATCGATCAGGCGGTGCGCTCTCCATCCCTTTTTATCGGTTTGTGTTGAAAGCGCGAGCTAAGTGTCATTTTCATCAATAATTATGGGCAAGGGCTTCAATTTTATCATTTCATCGCCGATACATTAGAAACGGTAAATGTAATTCTGCTAACTTAGACGTTGGTGCCATACACATCGTCACTTTTTTGTCACGCTAACTTGTCAACTTATCGATGATTACAAAATAGCGCGTGATAGACCACATAGAGAGAAAGGCATGAAGCTAAAACAACTCACGATTAAACAAAAGCTCGTGTTGGCATTTGTCTCAGCCGTGATCGCATCGACCGCGATCGTCAGCTATATGAGCCTAAGCCAAGCGCGCGATATTATGGAAAAGCGCCTGTTAGAGAATGAGCTTCCGACCACCCTCACCCAGTTTAGAGATACCATTGATAGTGAAGTTAACCAGCTGCAATCTGCTGCGCGTCAGCTCGCGTCAAACCCGGTGACACTCGATATTCTCAACCAAGGGATCACCCCGAGCGAAGAAGCCCGCGTGGTCAAGCAGCTTAACGTGTTACGTGACCAATACGATCTCAATGATGCCTCTATCGCTAACCGAGAGACCGGCCAATATTGGAATCAAAACGGATTTTTACGGGTGTTAACGCGTGAAAAAGACAGTTGGTTTTATAACTTTCTCGACAGTGGCAATGCCACCATGGCGCAGGTATTCCAAGAGGATAATGGCGAGCTCAAACTGTTCGTCAACTTTCAACAGCTTAACGGCAAAGGCTTGGCTGGGTTTTCGCGTTCACTCGAAGACATGACCCGCTTTTTGAATCAATTCAAAATCGAACAGTCGGGCTTTGTTTTCTTAGTCAATGCCGATGGTATGGTCCAATTGCACCGTGACACCGATCTCATGGGCGAAAAAACATTGAGTGATGTGTATGGAGCACAGGCACGGAGCTTGCTCCAAAAAGGTGACTTTAACCTCCTCGATACACACATTAATGGCAAGGAAGTCCTGCTCGCCTCAAGTTATGTTCCCTCCATGGACTGGTATGTCATCGCAGATGTTCCAGCAGAAGAAGTCTTTGCACCACTCAATCAAACCCGCAATCAGATCCTGATGGTGTCTGTGGTCGTTGGGTTAGTGTTTATTGTGGTGGCCGTTTGGCTTGCGACGACCATTACCAAACCGATTCAATACGTGGCGAATGTGTTCCGTGAGATCGGCGAGGGTGAAGGCGATTTACGCCAACGAGTCGACATCGATAGCCAAGACGAAATTGGTCAGTTAGCGTCTGGGTTTAATAGCTTTGTCGACAAGATTCATCGCTTAGTCTCAGACGTTGCCAGTACCGGTGGTGAGCTTCGTCATGCCGCAGAGCAAGTCTCGTCACAAGCTAGCGCCACGCAATCTCAGAGTGAGTATCAGCGTGATCGCACCGTACAAGTGGTGACGGCGATTAATGAAATGGGCGCGACGGTGAATGAAATTGCCGGCAATGCCGCTAATGCCGCCAGTGCCGCTAACCAAGCGTCCGATGATGCAGCCAATGGCCAAGGTGTGGTCACCCAAGCGCGAGACACCATCGCCAGCCTTGCCGACGATATGGAGAATATGTCGAAAGTGATCAGTGCGCTGGCTGAAAACACCGACGCAATTGGCGGCATTTTGGATGTGATTCGTGGTATTTCAGAGCAAACCAACCTGCTCGCATTGAACGCCGCCATTGAAGCGGCACGTGCGGGCGAACAAGGACGAGGCTTTGCGGTCGTTGCCGACGAGGTGCGTAACCTGGCTAGCCGTACCTCCGATTCAACCGATGAAATCCAGACCATGATCAACCGCCTGCAGCAAGAGGCCCATAATGCTGTCAACGCAATGGAGCAAAGCCGCACCATGACAGCCGAAGGGGTCAACGCATCGGATGAGGCGTCGCTGTCACTGAACGCGATTAATGAGCAGATTATCCAAATCTCAGACATGAATACACAAGTAGCGACCGCGACAGAAGAGCAATCAACGGTGGTCAATGACATCAATCAGAATATTGAAGAGATTAATCACAGCTCGCAACAGACCGCGGATACCGCCAATACCATGGCTGAAGCCAGCGAGTCACTGCGTGATCTGTCTAAACGTCTCGATACCTTGGTGGGCAGCTTTAAGCTTTAAGCGTTAACGCTTGACCATCATACTGACTAAGCGGGCCGAGGCCCGCTTTTTTCTTCTCAATCGATATATCACCGATATAAAAAAGCCCCGCAATGCAGGGCTTAAGAAGAAACATATAAACGCGCAGTTTATTTCTTTTTCTTCGCTTTTGGATTCGGCATATCCGTGATTGAGCCTTCAAACACTTCAGCGGCCAAGCCAACAGACTCATGGAGTGTTGGGTGAGCGTGCACAGTCAACGCGATGTCTTCGGCATCACAGCCCATTTCAATCGCAAGACCGATTTCGCCCAACAGCTCACCACCGTTGGTACCGACAACGGCACCCCCGATGACACGGTGCGTATCTTTATCGAAGATAAGCTTGGTCATACCGTCAGCGCAGTCAGACGCAATCGCACGACCAGAAGCCGCCCATGGGAAGGTAGAGGCTTCGTAGTTGATGCCCTCTTCCTTACATTCTTTCTCGGTTTTACCGACCCATGCTACTTCTGGCTCAGTATAAGCAATCGATGGGATCACTTTCGGATCAAAGTAATGTTTCTTACCAGAAATGACTTCCGCAGCCACATGGCCTTCATGCACACCTTTATGCGCAAGCATTGGCTGACCAACAATATCGCCGATCGCATAGATGTGTGGCACGTTAGTGCGCATTTGCTTATCAACATTGATGAAGCCGCGATCGTCAACTTCAACCCCGGCTTGGCCGGCGTCAAGCAGTTTGCCATTCGGGCTACGGCCAATCGCAACCAATACAGCATCATAACGTACTGGCTCTGCTGGCGCTTTTTTGCCTTCCATCGTCACGTAAATACCATCTTCTTTGGCTTCTACTGCGGTGACTTTGGTTTCCAGCATCAGGTTCATTTTCTTGCTGATACGCTTGGTAAAGACTTTAATCACGTCTTTATCGGCCGCCGGGATCACCTGATCACACATTTCGACCACATCGACCTGTGAGCCTAATGCGTGATAGACAGTACCCATTTCTAGACCAATGATACCACCGCCCATCAGCAGCATTTTCTCTGGTACTTCTTTGAGCTCGAGCGCGTCAGTAGAGTCCCAGATACGTGGATCATCATGCGGGATAAATGGCAGCTCGATAGGACGAGAGCCGGCTGCGATGATCGCGTTATCAAAATTAATGGTGGTGCTTTCTTCACCCTCGACCAACAGGGTGTTGGCGCCAGTGAAACGGCCGGTACCGTTAACCACTGTCACTTTACGCTGCTTGGCCATGCCACCTAAGCCACCGGTCAACTGACCGATCACCTTGTCTTTCCAAGAGCGGATTTTGTCGATATCGGTTTGTGGCTCGCCGAAAACCACGCCATGATCAGCCATCGCTTTGGCTTCTTCGATCACTTTGGCAACGTGTAGTAGGGCTTTAGAAGGGATACAGCCAACGTTTAGACACACACCCCCTAGGGTGTTGTAACGTTCAACCAGCACTGTTTCCAAACCTAGGTCGGCACAGCGGAAAGCGGCGGAGTATCCAGCAGGACCAGCGCCAAGAACGACGACTTGCGCTTTGATTTCTTTACTCATTCTGACCTCGTTGTAGTCTTATTCCCTGACAGGCTAAGAGCGGTAGTTTTTATTGTTGTGGGTGTTTGGTGCCACAGTTTACAGCCATGTTAATGGGCTGAAAAATAAAAACCCATAGCCTGTGAGCTGCACAACAATTCCCAACCGACCCTTCACGGACCGGTTGGGTTGTCGATGTTGCGATTACAGTACCAAACGGCGGATATCGGACATTAGACCGTTGAGGTAGCTGATAAAGCGCGCACCCTCAGCACCGTCAATCACACGGTGGTCATAAGACAGAGACAGTGGCAGCATCAGGCGAGGTTCAAAGTCCTTACCGTTCCATACTGGCTTCATTTCTGACTTAGAGACACCCAAGATTGAGACTTCTGGTGCATTAACGATTGGCGTAAACGCGGTACCGCCCAAACCACCTAGGCTTGAGATGGTAAAGCAACCGCCCTGCATATCAGAAGCAGTGAGCTTGCCCGCACGCGCTTTCTTCGAGACTGCCATCAGCTCTTCAGATAACTCGTAGATGCCTTTTTTGTTCACGTCCTTAAAGACAGGCACAACCAGACCATTTGGCGTATCAACCGCAATGCCGATGTTGACATATTTTTTCATGATCAGGCTTTCACCGTCTTCCGACAGTGATGCGTTGAATGAAGGGAAAGCTTCCAGCGCTTTAGCAGCGGCTTTCATGATGAACACCAATGGGGTGATCTTCATGCCAGACTCTTTCTTCTTCTCAATCGCGTTTTGCTCTTTACGGAACGCTTCCACTTCAGTGATATCAGCGTTATCCCACTGCGTCACGTGCGGGATCATCACCCAGTTACGTGCCAGGTTCGCACCCGAGATCTTCTTAATGCGTGACAGTGGTTTGACTTCAGTTTCACCGAATTTGCTGAAGTCCACTTTAGGCCAAGGGAGCAAGCCAAGTGCACTGCCGTCGCCTGAGCCAGATGCTGCACCCGATTCAAGGCGTTTTAGCGCGTCTTTGACAAAGCTCTGAACGTCTTCTTTCAGTACACGTCCTTTACGACCCGTTCCTTTCACCTTCGCAAGGTTCACGCCAAATTCGCGGGCAAGACGACGAACAACAGGCGACGCATGCGCGTATTCTTTGTTCTCTACAAACTCGTCTTTGCCGGCGTCAGCTTTAGCCGCTGGGGCGTCGGCCTTAGCCGCAGGTGCGGGTGCCGCCTTTTCAGCAGCAGGTGCCGCTGCAGGTGCAGGCGCTGCTGGTGCGCTACCAGCAACCTCGAACACCATGATGTGCGAGCCGGTGGACACTTTATCGCCCGCCGCAATTTTGATCTCTTTGACCGTACCCGCAAACGGTGCCGGTACTTCCATTGACGCTTTGTCGCCTTCAACGGTGATCAGTGACTGCTCTTCTTCAATGGTATCGCCAACGGCAACCATAATGTCAGTCACTTCAACTTCATCGCCACCGATATCAGGGACGTGAACGTCTTTGGCTTGTGCTGCTACCGGCGCCGCTGGTGCCTCGGCTGCTGCTGGGGCGTCTGCAGCTGGAGCACTGCCACCCACTTCGAACATCATGATCAGTGAGCCAGTTGACACCTTGTCACCCGCCGCGATCTTGATTTCTTTAACGGTACCCGCAAACGGTGCAGGCACTTCCATTGAGGCTTTATCGCCTTCAACAGTGATCAGTGACTGCTCTTCTTCAATGGTATCGCCAACCGCAACCATGATCTCAGTGACTTCAACTTCGTCACCACCGATATCAGGGACGTGCACTTCTTTGGTTTCTGATGCGGCCGCTGGTGCTGTAGCAGGGGCGGCTGGCGCCGCCTCTTGAGCTGGGGCGCTTTGCGCTGGCGCATCGGCTTCGAAGATCATAATCAAAGAGCCAGTGGTGACTTTATCACCCTCGGCAATTTTGATTTCCTTGACCACACCCGCTTGTGACGCAGGGACTTCCATGGATGCTTTATCACCTTCAACGGTGATTAACGACTGTTCTTCTTCTACCTTGTCGCCAACGCTAACAAGGATCTCAGTCACTTCTACTTCATCCGCACCGATGTCAGGTACATTAATCTCGATTGACATTGTTTCAGCCTCTTACGCGAACAGCGGGTTTACTTTGTTGGTATCGATGTCGAATTTCTTAATCGCTTCTGACACGACTTTCTTATCAACATCACCACGCTTAGCCAGCTCGTTCAGTGCCGCAACCACCACATAGCCTGCGTTCACTTCAAAGTGACGACGTAGGTTTTCGCGGCTGTCAGAACGACCAAAGCCGTCTGTACCCAGCACTTTATAAGACTCAGCTGGGATAAACGCACGAACTTGGTCAGCGTAGTTTTTCATGTAATCAGTCGCAGCAATCGCAGGCTCAGATCCCATGACTGTTTGGATATAAGGCACTTTGCTTTCTGCATCTGGGTTCAGCATGTTGAAACGATCCACATCCTGACCGTCACGTGCCAGTTCGTTGAACGAGGTCACGCTGTAAACGTCAGACGCCACGCCGAATTCATCGCTGAGCAGTTTCGCTGCCTTGCGCACTTCGGTCATGATAGTGCCCGAGCCCATTAACTGAACTTTGGCTTTGTCGCCCGTGTAGGTTTCTAGTTTATAGATACCTTTACGGATACCGTCTTCCGCGCCCTCAGGCATGGCTGGCTGATGATAGTTTTCGTTCATCAGCGTCAGGTAGTAGTAGATATTTTCTTGGTCAGGACCGTACATACGACGGATACCGTCTTGCATGATCACCGCCACTTCGTACGCGAAGGTTGGGTCGTAAGACACACAGTTAGGTACAGTGCTTGCCAGAATATGGCTGTGACCGTCTTCGTGTTGCAGACCTTCACCGTTCAGGGTAGTACGACCTGCGGTGGCACCCAATAGGAAACCACGTGCTTGTTGGTCACCCGCCATCCACGCCATGTCGCCAACACGTTGGAAGCCGAACATGGAGTAGTAGATGTAGAATGGGATCATTGGCAGATCATTGGTGCTGTAAGAGGTCGCCGCCGCTACCCACGATGACATCGCGCCTAGCTCGTTGATCCCTTCTTGCAGTACTTGGCCGCCTTGGTCTTCTTTGTAGTAAGACACCACGCCACGATCTTCTGGGGTATAGGTTTGTCCTTGCGGGTTATAGATACCCACCTGACGGAACAGACCTTCCATACCGAAAGTACGGGCTTCGTCAGCAATGATTGGCACTACGTTCTTGCCAATGCTCTTGTCTTTCAGCAATACGTTCAATGAGCGTACAAACGCCATGGTGGTAGAGATATCACGCTTCTGCTCAGACAGCAGAGCAGAGAAATCATCCAGTTTTGGCAGCGTCAGTTCTTCAGTGAACTTAGGTAAGCGCTGCGGAGTGTAACCGTGCAGGGCTTTACGGCGCGCATGCAGGTATTCGTGTTCCGCAGATCCTTCTTCCAGTTTTAGGTAAGTCAGGTTTTGCACATCATCGTCAGACAGCAAGTCTTGTAGGCCAAGACGATCACGCATAGCGTGAACATGGGTCATGTCCATTTTCTTCACTTGGTGCGCGATGTTTTTACCTTCAGCCGCTTCACCCATGCCGTAACCTTTAACGGTTTTCGCCAGGATCACGGTTGGACGGTCGTTGCACTCTTGTGCCGCTTTGAACGCAGCAAACAGTTTTGATGGTTCATGACCACCACGTTTGAGCGCAAAGATTTCTTCGTCGGTCATATCGGCAACCAGGGCTGCAGTTTCAGGATATTTACCGAAGAAGTGTTCACGCACGTAGGCGCCGTCTTTTGATTTGAAGGTTTGGTAATCGCCGTCGATGGTTTCGTTCATCAACTGCAGCAGTTTACCCGTGGTGTCTTTGGCCAGCAGTTTATCCCAGCCAGAGCCCCAAACCACTTTGATCACGTTCCAGCCAGCGCCTTTAAATAGGCCTTCTAGCTCTTGAACGATTTTACCGTTACCCATTACAGGACCATCAAGGCGCTGCAGGTTACAGTTGATCAAAAAGCACAGGTTATCCAGTTTTTCACGGGCGGCAAACGACAGCGCACCACGTGATTCTGGCTCATCCATCTCACCGTCGCCTAAGAACGCGTAAACACGTTGCTCTGAGGTGTCTTTCAAGCCACGACCGTTCAGATACTTAAGGAAACGCGCTTGGTAGATAGACGCAATAGGCCCCAGACCCATAGAAACGGTTGGGAACTGCCAGAACTCAGGCATCAGTTTTGGGTGCGGGTAAGAGGAAATACCGTTACCGTCAACTTCTTGGCGGAAGTTGTCGAGCTGCTCAGCAGTGAGACGACCTTCCACAAACGCACGCGCGTAGATGCCTGGAGAGATATGACCTTGATAATAAACCAGATCGCCACCATCTTTCTCGTTTGGCGCACGGAAGAAGTGGTTAAAGCAAGTTTCATAGAACGCAGCCGATGACTGGAATGAAGCCATGTGGCCACCCAGCTCTAAATCTTTCTTGGACGCGCGCAACACGATCATGATTGCGTTCCAACGAATGATAGAACGGATACGACGCTCCAAGTTCACATCACCTGGATAAGCAGGTTCTTGATCTGCAGGGATGGTATTTACATAGTTGGTGGTCACGCCAGTTGGCATGTCAACACCGTCTAAACGTGCTTGCCCTAAGACTTGCTCCAGAAGGAACTGGGCACGTTCTACACCTTCTTCACGAACGACTGACTCAAGAGCTTGCAACCACTCTTGGGTCTCAAGTGCGTCCACGTCATTTTTCATGACTTCAGACATGGCGATCTATCCTTTCGTTGATTGACTCGTACAAAACAAACGTTGTCGCAGCTGCAGTGGCCCCTCGCCTTTATTTTGGCGGCGAATAGGGATTACTCCAGCTCGTCCTTGCGTTGTTGAATTCGACGTAGAGACCGTTCTCGACGGCTTTCTTCTCGGCCAAGATCCAACAGAGTTTCCTCAATGTAAGCTAAGTGTGCATGCGACGCCTGTCTCGCTTTTTCTGGCTCGCCAGCGGTGATTGCATCCACGATCTCAGCTCGGTGTCGGCTGACATTTTCCACCGTCTCTTGACGGCGATAAAGTAGCTCAAAGTTTTGATAAATATTCTGTTCCAGTAACGGTGCGAGGCTACGCATGATATGCAGTAGTACCACATTGTGCGCCGCTTCCGTTACGGCAACGAGATATTGCATGACGGCGGAAGCTTCTGCCTTTAAGTCCCCATCTTTCTGCGCTTGTCGAATCGCATCATGGCAATCTTCAATCCGAGAAAAATCCTCTTCCGTGCCCCGTAAAGCGGCGAAATAAGAAGAAATACCTTCGAGCGCATGCCGTGATTCCAACAAATCAAGCTGGGTTTCCGGATGGTCCGCCAATAACTCTAGCAGGGGTTCAGAAAATCGCTGCCACAGTCGTTGACTGACAAAGGTGCCGCCACCTTGTTTGCGAGTGAGCAGCTTTTTTACTTCAAGTCGCTGAATCGCCTCACGGACTGATGGACGAGACACATCAAACTGGACCGCTAACTCTCGCTCAGGCGGTAGCTTCTGGCCTGGAGACAAGGTCCCTTCCAGAATTAAACCTTCGAGCTCTTTCTCGATAACATCTGAGAGTTTGGGTTGACGAATTCGCTGATATGCCATTGTATTTATTGACCATCTGCCCCCCAAGCTTGGCGCTTAGCTGCAGAAACTGACTGATTGTAAATTGGTAAGACCAATTACTTTATTATTCTCTAAAGTTACCAGACAGCGGATATTCTGTCCACCTGAACTTTGATTGACATCATGGAAACCCCTGTATTCGTCACCTGACAGTTGTTTTTTCACGGCGCTCTAAAATTGGTCAGACCAAAAAAGTATAACTACTTTGTTAGGCAGCATTGAGCAGTAGGTGTAATCTTTCCCAGTCAAATACATGGCCAGGATCGGTCTTCCGTCCGGGCGCAATATGTTGATGTCCTGTGATCCGATCACGGGTGATGGCTGGATAGTACTGCATCAGCGTCTGCGTGATCGCCGCTAACGATTGATACTGCTGGTCGGTGTATGGAAGTGTGTCTGTGCCCTCAAGCTCAATACCGATAGAAAAATCGTTACATTGCTGCCGACCGTCAAAACACGAGATGCCAGCATGCCATGCGCGTTCGTTGAATGGTACAAACTGGATCACACTTCCATCTCGTCGGATCAGTAGGTGTGCGGACACGCGAAGATCACGGATCTGGGCAAAATAAGGGTGCGCGTCAGCGTCGAGGTTGCCCTGAAAAAATTGCTCAATATAGGGACCGTCGAACTGGCCGGGGGGCAGGCTGATATTGTGAACCACCAGCAAGGAAATATCCTCGCTATCCGGGCGTGAGTTATAATAGGGAGAAGGACAGGCGCGCGCGCCCGCTAGCCAATGATTGTCGATGCGGGAAAAAGACATGCAAGCTACTCGTGTCGCAAAATTCGTTACTGTATCCGCTCGGCAGGCAGATTGGAATATAAGCAGTGCCGCTCGTTAGCATGTGTTTTCGCGTAATACATGGCCGCATCGGCTTGATTCATCATTTGTTGCAACTCCAATCCGTCGGTAGGAAAGCAACTGACGCCAATACTACTCACCAGTGATAACTCTGCTTTCTCGGTTAATATAGGTGCATGGACATCATCTTGAATACGGCGAATAACTTCATTCAATGCATCTTTATCTGTCAAAAGATCCAACCACACGATAAATTCGTCACCGCCTAAACGCCCGACTAAATCAGAACGACGGACGGCGTGCTTTAGACGTTGGCTCACAACCCTGAGCAACTCATCCCCGACCCCGTGGCCGTAGGTATCATTGACTTGTTTAAAGTTATTCAAGTCGATAAACAGTAACGCAGCATTCGTTTGTGCTCGGTTGGCCCGCATCAAAGCCACATCGACATGCGATTCAAACGCACGTCGGTTAAATAAACCTGTTAATTCATCATGCTCCGCTAAAAATTTAAGCTGGTGTTGTTGCTCGCGAAGCTGTTGTGTTTGCCGTGCGACTTCTTCACTCAGTTGGTTTTTATCCACCATGGTATGGCTAAGCGCATGCTTCATTTCATTGACATGATCCGCCAGTTCGGTCAGTTCATCTTTATCGGTCATGATTAATTCAGTGGTTAAATCACCTTTTTTAATCTGAGTAACCGTGCTGTGTAATGTTTTTAAGCGTTGTCTTAAACGTCGTCGTAAACGGGTCGCAAAAATCGTTACTAATAAGGCCAACAGCACCAAAATACCACCATGGACAACAAGCAACATTTTCTGCTGTTTAGATGCATCATGCATCGCTTGCTGACGCACAGAAAATGCCGCCTCGCTCATGGCTTGTAGTAAAATATTAAATCGTGAAAAAAGCATCAGCCGCCCTTCATCAACGCTCTGCTCCCGACCAAATTGGCCTGTTGTGGTATCCAGCAAACGGTCAATACTGTCCGCCGCTTGCGTCATAGACTGCACTGACTGGGGAGGAATCGCATGCTGGTCACTGGATAGCTGAGCCCGCAACGCATTGGTTGATTGATATACATCTTGGCGGGTTTGCGCACTGGGGTATTGACGATATAGCCACAAACGACCGCGTAAACTGTCGATTTGAGAATGCACCGCAACAATTCTATCTAAGCGTACTTGCGTCTGACTTTGTTTCTGAAAAAGCTCTACCGTGATCAATAGTGTTACCAGCGTCAATGCCGCACATGCGTAAACAACGATGTTTAACTGCTGACCGATTTTCATTCTAATAGACTCACTTTTTGAGTTGCTTCAACCAAGGGGCCAGGGTTAAGTAAATGACGATACGATGGTGTTGGTCCCGTAACCAATCCCGCGCGTTGCGCCCACCGAGCTTGGTTTTTTAAACGCAACAGTAAAGAGTCGTTTAACGACAGGCGAAATAAATAGTCCTGCCAAAGCCAGCCGAGCTTGTCGTCGGACATTGAAAGATACGCAGCGACCTGGGCTTTCGCTTGCTCAGGCCGTTGATGAATAACATCTACCGCTTCATCCAAGGCTCGAATGACGCGACGCATATCTTGGTGCTGCTTTTTCGCAACTAAACGATCACTTACCAATAAAAAAGATAAGCTATGTAAGCCTTTACTATCGAGTGCTTGTACTGACTCATGGGCTCGTTTTACTAGTTGATAGCCGTAAGGTTCCCAAATAGCAATCGCATCAACTTCATTGTCGAGCAGTGCCGACGGCAACGCCTCAGGCGAGTAATAAACCTTCTCTATTGTCTCAGTTGGCATATCATACAGCTGGAGCAATGAGTCGAAGAAGTACTCACTCGCGCTTGACGCGACCACTCCAACACGTGCGCTCCGAAGCGCATCAGGGAGCGAGTGACCAATTGCACGATGGATAGACCACAGTTTCACATCATTGTCTGACTCAACAAAGCTAGTCAGAATGTTAAAATCCTCTCTTTCAAAGCTATTAAACATCGCCACTGTTTCTGACGTCGTGGCTAAGTCCGCCTCTCCCGCAACCAGTGCTTGAAAACTTTTCACTCCGCCATGAACCGGTTTTAGCGTCATGTCTATGCCATGTTTTTTAAATAAACCTTGTTCTTTGGCAACGATGATAGGCGCTGACAACGGCGTTAATGAAACCGCAATCGTCAATGGTGACAATGAGGTAGACGCGGGTAAACGTAGGTGCTGCCAGACACTAAAACCTGCCAGTGCAGCGAATATCATCGTCATCAGTGCCAATCCGCGTTTCATGACGCTACCTCTTTACTAGAACTGATCAAAGTGTAGACAAATGAGCAGGCAATGCATGGGTAATTTTCTAGTCAGGGTGTCGATAATAAAATGGACGCCGACGCGGAAACCGGAGAGAAAAGCTGCATTTCCCCCCAACCAGCGTTATCATTTCGCCACGTTTTTTCATCACCGCGGTAAGCCATAATGACATCGACTCCTTTTCATGCTGTTCATGACAGCAAAAGCCGTCTTGCCTATCTCACCTCTCATCTAAAAACGGATGTGCCCCGTGCCGTCAGCGACGCATTGCGTGAAGATTTAGGGGGCGATCTTGACGCGCGTAAAGATATTACCGCCAGCCTGATTCCGGCCGATTCGGTGTCGACCGCGGTACTGATTACGCGTGAAGATGGCGTATTTTGTGGCCAAGATTATGCTAACGAAGTATTCAAACAACTGGGTGGCGAGGTCTCCTTAACCTGGCATGTGACCGATGGCGACGCGATCACTGCCAATCAAACCTTGTGCACCTTAAAAGGACCGTCACGCGTGTTATTAACGGGTGAGCGCAATGCGATGAACTTTATCCAGACCTTGTCAGGCTGCGCCAGTAAAACGGCAACTTATGTGGCACAGTTACAAGGGACGGAGACCAAGCTATTGGACACCCGCAAAACCGTGCCAGGCCTGCGTAGTGCACTCAAATATGCAGTCGCTTGTGGCGGCGGACACAATCACCGTATTGGTGTGTTCGATGCGTATCTCATTAAAGAAAACCACATTCTTGCCTGCGGCGGGATTGCCAATGCGGTGCAAGAGGCTCGTCGTCTGAATCCAGATAAACCGGTGGAAGTAGAGACAGAAAATCTGGATGAGCTAAAACAAGCCATTGAGGCCGGCGCCGACATTGTGATGTTAGATAATTTTAGCGTGCCGATGATGCGCGAAGCGGTTGCACTCAACCAAGGCCGTGTGGCGCTTGAAGTCTCGGGCAATGTCACCTTGGATACTCTGTCTGAATACGCGTCCACAGGCGTAGATTATATTTCCGTGGGCGCGCTTACCAAGCACGTGACCGCGCTCGATTTATCCATGCGTTTTCAATAACGCATACGCTAACCAAACGTTCAACTGGGCTGCCCGTAGTGGGCAGCCTTTTTTATCGCGCTTTCGTGACAAAAAATTTGTGGTGAGTCGAACACTAGATTAGAAAAAAATACTGTTACATCCAGCTTTTACTCTTCACTCTCAAAGTCATGTTGCCCCTCTTTTTTGTGCCACGCTCACAAGCGTAAAGTCGCTGCACTCGCGGCCACCGAGTTGGCGGCCGACCATCATTGAGAGGAGAGACATAGGATGCAAAAGCAACAAGGGTTTAGTTTGATTGAGTTACTCGTGGTCATTGGCATTATTGGCGCCCTGACTGCCATCGCCATTCCGCAATACCAAAAGTATCAAGATAAAGCCAAAGTTACTGCCGCGATTGCCACGTTAACCAATATGCGCTCCGTGGTAGAAGCAGAAATTATGGAAGAGGGCGCGTTCCCACAAAACGACAAAAAAAACAAAGAAAACCTTGGAATTCCTGATGAGGTGGAACTCACTGACATTACTGGCGTTGAAGGAAACATGAAACTAGACGTGCAGGGGATGCCGAAGGGTAATCAAGTCATACTCGCACGGAACAAGGAAGGCAAGTGGAAGTGCACGCAACCGACAGACATTAAAGTCAATGGCTGCGAGAGTAAGAGTACCAATAAACCAACACCGTAACGAATACACAGCAGGGACTCACGATGATCCCAACCGCTCAGTTGTATCAAGCCGGTTTATTGACCGATGCCCAGCGCCATGCGTTGGGCATTGGCGATGGCACACCGCTTAGCGTCTCCCGTTTACTCGATGCCGGGGTTGACCCCACCGCGCTCGCCCACACCCTCGCGAGTCAGCATCACCTACCTTTTTCGGAAAGCCATCAGTATCCGTTTAAAGCTACCTGCTATGCCCTCGACCGGCGCGATTTGATTCAGCGCCATCAAGTGTTGCCGCTTGCCCAGCAAGGCAAAGAGCTGTTGCTCGGCGTCAGTGACCCAGATAACACAGAGGCGGTGGCTGATTTTCGCTTTTCAACCGGACTCAATGTCCGTTTGGTGGTGTTAAGCCAGCCGGATTTAGACGCAGCGCTGCGCCATTTATACGGCGCAGATATTGAGGGCACCGGCGATGGCATCACCATCAGTGATCAGGATTTAGCGGCCCTGACCGTCACCGATAGTCCGCAAGAAGATAGCGCGGAACTGCAAAGCGATCAGGCGCCCATTAGCCGCTATATCCAGCAAATATTAGTTGATGCGGTACGAAAAAAAGCGTCCGACGTGCATTTTGAACCGTTTGAGGATCACTTCCAAATACGGTTTCGCCAAGACGGTTTACTGCAAACCTATGCCCATCCGCCCGCGGGCGTCTCGCGGCGGTTATCCACGCGACTCAAGATCTTAGCCCAACTCAATATTGCCGAACGACGCTTACCGCAAGATGGGCGAATCAAATTGACCCTTACTGCCGAGCATACGGTCGATATGCGGGTATCGACCTTACCAACGGTCTGGGGTGAAAAAGTGGTGGTTCGCTTATTGAATAATGATCAGCAGCAACTGACGCTGCATGATTTAGGCTTAACCGAGTGGCAGCGCCAGCACTATCAAGCAGCGCTCGATCAACCACAAGGAATGATTTTATTCACCGGGCCAACCGGGAGCGGTAAAACTGTCTCATTATACAGCGGTTTGCACTATCTCAATCAGCCGCAGCGAAACATTGCCACCGTTGAAGATCCGGTCGAGATCCAGCTTAATGGGATCAACCAAGTTAATGTCAATACGCGGATCGGACTCGATTTTGCGACCGCCCTCCGCGCCTTTTTACGCCAAGATCCCGACGTAGTCATGGTGGGAGAAGTACGCGATACCGACACCGCAGAGATCAGTATTAAAGCCGCACAAACTGGCCATTTGGTGCTCTCAACCTTACATACCAACTCTGCCGCAGAGAGCATCACGCGTTTAGCACATATGGGGATCGCGCCATACAACCTCGCCAGCTCATTGACCTTGGTAGTGGCGCAAAGGCTGGTGCGCCGGCTCTGTCCCGTCTGTAAGCAGCCTCACCCGCGTGATGACCCAAGCTTGACCCAGCTGATGCGCCTTTATCCGCGCTGCGACCCCACTCAAATCTATCAAGCCAATCCTCGCGGATGTTACCGCTGTGACCAAGGTTATCAAGGTCGAACCGGCATTTATGAGGTGCTGCCTATCGATGACACCATTACTGACGCGATTTATCGCCATGCCAGTGCTAGCGAGCTCACCCAACTCGCTTGCCAACAAGGCATGTGGCGGCTGGCAGAGTCCGGCATTGCCAAACTCAATCAAGGGATCACCAGTGTGCAAGAACTCAGTCGCGTGATCCAACTGGCATAAGGAATGATCATGGCCAAGCAAACGTTATTCGTCTTTCATTGGCGTCAAGCCGTGCCGTTTGGGCGACACCAGAAAGGCCAAGTATTTGCGTATTCTGAGCACGATGCCCGCCAGCAACTCGCCGGCCAAGCTATCTTGCCAACACGCTTAATACGTCGACGCCTTTCTAGCTGGCAACAACGCCAGCACAAAGCCAAAGCGGCCGATATTACCCAGTTTTCACGCGAACTCACTACCTTGTTAGAGTCTGGCATCCCGATTGTTCAGGCACTCAACCTGATAGAAGAGAATCAAGTCAAAGCAGAAATGCGCTTGGTGGTTCGCTACCTTCGTCAACAACTAGAAGCTGGCACCAGCTTAAGCACGGCCTTGGCGCAAGCCAGCCCCCTATTTGATCGCTTTTACTGTGATCTGGTCGCCACCGGCGAACAAACCGGTCAACTTCCTTTGGTATTTGCTCGCCTTGCACTATATCGGGAAAAACAAGCCTTGCTGCGCAGTAAGGTGATGAAAGCCATGATTTATCCCACCATCGTCGTCAGTGTTGCGCTCGGTGTTAGCACTTACTTACTTTTGTTCGTGATCCCAAAATTTAAGCAGATTTTTGACTCTTTTGGTGCGCCCCTACCTTGGCTCACACGGCAAGTGCTGGCATTGTCTGATTGGATGACCACCCATGCGCCGACCATTGCCGCTATCTTGATTGTCCTGATGTTATCGCATAAATGGCTACAACGGCATCACCCGCGCTATCGGTACCACTATCACCGCTGGCTACTTAAACTGCCTATCATCGGTGAGGTGCTGAGCAAAGCCTGTATCGCGAAGTTTTCCCGCACACTGGCCACAACCTTTAGCGCTGGGATCCCACTGATCTCCGGACTTAAATCGGCAACCAATATTCTCACCAACGACTATTATGCACACGGACTCATTCGAGTGTCTGCACACACAGCTACCGGGATCCCGCTCTATCAAGCGTTACGTGAAAGTGGCCGTTTTCCCAATATGATGACGCAAATGATCATGATTGGTGAAGAGTCTGGCGCGTTAGACACCATGCTTAATCGGGTGGCAGTGATTTACGAGGAAGAGGTTGATAACACCGTCGATAGTCTGGGTAAGATCATTGAGCCACTGCTGATTTTAGTACTCGGATTACTCATTGGTGGCTTGGTGGTTGCCATGTACCTTCCTATTTTTAATCTGATGTCCGTTCTCGGCTAAGCCAAGATAGAGTCTCGATACGTAACGCGCTATGATTCGCGCACAACAAGCAACAAGTAATAAGCAGGTGTCATGTTGGTGTTCTCCTCCCCGTTTTTTATCGTGATAGCCGGCCTGCTGGGTCTGGTTTTTGGCAGCTTTTTAAACGTGGTGATCGCCCGTTTACCGACAATGATGGAACGCCAGTGGCGCCAAGAATGCCGGCTTAGCTTTCCTGACGCCAATATCGATGCGCCAGACGACACGCGCTTTGATTTAAGCTTACCCGCTTCGCATTGCCCACATTGCCACACAGCGATTGCTTGGTACGACAATATCCCGCTGATTAGCTGGCTCGCGTTAAAAGGCCACTGCCGGCATTGTCAAACCCGGATCAGTAAGCGGTATCCGTTAATTGAGCTGATGGGTGCCCTCGTCTGCATACTGCCCGCTTGGCTGATCACCTCACCTGGTTGGGCCATCGCAGTGATGGGCGCAAGCCTGACATTACTTGCGCTGACGATGATCGACTGGGACACCATGCTGCTCCCCGATCAAATCACGTTGCCGCTTCTTTGGGCCGGGATCGCACTCGCACTCATCGGCGTCAGCCCAGTATCATTGGCAGACAGCGTAACAGGCGCCATGATTGGCTACCTCAGCCTTTGGAGCTTATTTTGGACATTCAAACTGATCACTGGCAAAGAAGGCATGGGCTACGGTGATTTTAAGCTTTTTGCTGCCTTGGGCGCTTGGGTGGGCTGGCAAGCGTTACCCCTGTTAATTTTAATGGCCTCCATGAGCGGGGCCGTTGTCGGCGCGCTATGGCTTCGTTCTCAGCGGCAAGGTATGCAACATGCGTTTGCCTTTGGCCCTTTCATTGCCACGGCTGGCTGGCTAAGTCTGCTTTGGGGCGATAGCCTGTTACACTGGTATCTGTCACACATTTTAGGAGTCATCTAATGGCATGGGTAGTCGGATTAACCGGCGGGATTGGTAGCGGTAAAACCACAGTAGCGGACCGGTTTGCCGCAAAAGGGATCGATATTGTCGATGCTGACGTGATTGCACGTGAGGTAGTAAAACCTGGCAGCCAAGGGCTGGATGCGATTGTGGCGCGCTTTGGTGCGTCGGCATTAAATCATGATGGTAGCCTGGCGCGGGCGTGGCTTCGTGAGCGTGTATTTAGCCAACCAGACGACAAGCAATGGCTTGACGATTTACTCCACCCGTTGATTCGTACCCGCATGATTCAAGCTTGCGCCGACGCGCAATCTCAGTATTGTTTGCTTGTCGTGCCCTTATTAGTAGAAAATAACCTGATGACATTAGCCGATCGCATCCTTGTGGTGGATGTTGACCCGGCCACCCAGATAACCCGAACCTTGGCGCGCGATCAGGTCAGCCAACAACAAGTTCAGGCAATCTTGGCCGCGCAAGCCAGTCGTCAACAACGCCTCGACGTGGCTGATGACGTGATCGACAATACCCACACGGAGGCGGAACTTGATCGACAAGTTGATGCCTTACACCACACGTATTTAACCTTGGCAACCCAGGCAAACGCCGGTGTATAGCCGGACAGGATAGCTCAACGCTTATGACCAGCCTCACTGTGTATGAACACCCACTCAATGAACAGGTGCGTATTTATTTGCGCCTGGAGTACCTGCTCGACCAACTGGACGAAGTGAGCGGCCTTTCAGCACCCTGCCACCATATTCAATTTTTCCGCAGTTTATTCGATTTATTGGAAATTTTAGAGCAGGTGCAAGTAAAAGCAGACTTAGCCAAGGATTTGGATAAACTGAAGAAAAAGCTCAACGCATGGGCAAACGTACCGCAAGTGGATCAAACCCAGCTGAATCAGCTACTCGATCAGGTGGCCGCGCACCAACGTTCGGTGCTCCAAGCCAAACGCTTTGGTCAGCCACTGCGGGAAGATCGCTTCTTAACCAGCATCAAGCAACGCTTCTCGATTCCCGGTGGCAGTTGCAGTTTTGATTTGCCCGTTTTCCATTATTGGTTGCATCAGCCGCTCGCGGCCCGGCAAAATGCGATTCAAACTTGGATGGCTACCCTATCGCCGCTGCGTGATGCACTCGCTTTTTGGCTGCAACTAACACGCGAAAGCGCACACGGCGGCACCGCAACAGTAAAACAAGGGTTTTATCAACAAGAAGCCGATGGCGCTTGTTTAATTCGGCTAAAACTGGCACCGGATCTGGGCGTGTATCCTTTGGTATCAGGCCATAAAAACCGCTTCGCCATCCGGTTTATGCCATTTGACGATGATCATGAGGTCGCCGACAATATGCCTGTTCATATCAGTGTCTGTTAAGGAGAAGTACGTGAGTAATACCCCCACTGTGGTGAAATGCCCGACCTGTCAACAGCCTGTGGTTTGGGGAGAGGTGAGTCCACACCGTCCATTTTGTAGTAAACGCTGTCAACTGATCGATTTAGGCGAGTGGGCCAGTGAAGAAAAAGCCATCCCCGGTGCACCTGATATCTCGGATGATGACTTGTGGTCAGAAGAGCAGCCCGACTGAGCAGGCTGCATTCACTTCACTGAGCAGGCTGCGCTCACTTCGCGTAGCAAACTGTATTAACACAATAGCGAGCGTCCTTCGCCCCGCTCGCGTGTGAGTCTTGGTGTTAGTGCTAGTGCAACCGAGTCAAAATCGGGCGTGAATTTTCTCAAGTACGGCGTCATTCGCGTCTGGAAACGTATAGTTATCCAGCTCAGCGATAGGCGCCCAAATCCCCTCTTGGCCTTCACAACCAGCCGGCTCACCATCAAAACGACACACTAAGAAAAAATCTAAGCTCAAGGCTTTGTCTGGAAAATCAAAGTCTAACGAAATAAACGGACTGACCTCGGTGGCATCAATACCCACTTCTTCTTTGAGTTCACGGAGCAGAGCGCGTTTAGGCGTTTCACTGCCTTCAATTTTCCCGCCCGGAAACTCCCACTTTCCTCCTTGGTGGGCCTGATCGTGACGACGTGTAATAAACACCTGATCTTGTGCCGAATTGACAATAATGCCCGCGGCAATACTTACCCGTTTCATGCACTCTCCTAATAATAAAAAAAGGCCGCGAAAACGGCCTTTTTGCTAACACAGGGTCAGGGGCTAGATTCTACCGTGACACTGTTTAAATTTCTTCCCTGATCCGCAAGGACAAGGCTCGTTTCGGCCAACTTTTCGCCCATCACGTACCACGGTTTCGTTGCCGCTGTCGTCACGTTCAGCGCTTTCACCATCATCAAACTGGTTTTCAGCCTGTGCATGATTAACCTGTTGCTGACGCGCCGCTTTCTCAGCACGTGCTTGACGTTCAGCTTCCATGCGCTCAACGTCGTCAGGCTGTTGAACACGAACACGACTCAAAGCGGTCACGACATCGGTTTTTAGTGCATCTAACATGCCTTCAAACAGCTCAAACGACTCGCGCTTATACTCTTGTTTCGGGTTTTTCTGGGCATAGCCACGCAAATGAATGCCTTGACGCAGATGATCCATCGCCGCCAAGTGCTCTTTCCAAAGGGTGTCGAGCGTTTGTAGCATGACCGCCTTTTCAAAGTTACGCAGCGTTTCCGCACCAACGGCTTCTTCYTTACCTTTGTACACCTCAATTAAGGCAGTCAGAATACGTTCACGCAGCAACTCTTCGTAGAGCTTGTCATCTTCATCCAACCATTGTTGAATCGGCAGCTCGATATCAAAATCGGCTTTTAAGCGCTTCTCAAGCCCAGCAATATCCCACATTTCTTCTAACGACTGTGGCGGAATATATTGGTTAACAATGGTATTAACCACGTCTTCGCGGTTGTGCTCAATCATCTCACTGATGTCATTTGAGACGAGCAATGCATCACGCAATTCATAAACCACTTTACGCTGATCGTTGGCGACGTCATCGAACTCAAGCAGCTGCTTACGAATATCAAAGTTACGGCCTTCAACTTTGCGCTGCGCATTCTCAATCGCTTTGTTAACCCAGGGGTGTTCAATCGCTTCCCCTTCAGCCATCCCGAGGCGCTTCATCATATTGGACACCTTCTCTGATGCAAAAATGCGCATCAGTGAGTCGTCCATGGATAGATAAAAACGGGTTGAGCCCGGATCACCTTGACGTCCGGCACGACCACGTAATTGGTTATCAATACGACGCGATTCGTGACGTTCGGTACCAATGATGTGTAGGCCGCCGGCTTCAACCACTTGGTCGTGCAGCTGTTGCCATTTTTCTTTCGCCGCTTCCACTTGGGCATCGGTGGGGTTTTCGACATCACCGAGAACCTGTTTCCAGCTTCCGCCCAGAACAATATCCGTACCACGGCCCGCCATGTTGGTCGCAATGGTGACTGCGCCTGGATAACCGGCTTGCTCCACAATATCCGCTTCGTGCGCGTGAAACTTCGCATTCAGTACCTGGTGCTTAATGCCATCTTTGTTAAGCGCATCAGACAACAGCTCAGACTTTTCAATCGATACCGTGCCCACCAATACAGGCTGACCGGCTTTTGCACGTGCTTTGATGTCTTCGGCAATCGCGACAAACTTTTCTTTCTCGGTCATATAAACCTGATCCGCATGGTCTTTTCGCACCATCGGACGGTTGGTGGGGATCACAACGGTATCGAGTCCATAAATCGACTGGAACTCGAACGCTTCAGTATCAGCGGTCCCGGTCATGCCTGAAAGCTTATCGTAGAGACGGAAAAAGTTCTGGAAGGTAATCGAGGCCAGCGTTTGGTTCTCGTTTTGGATTTTCACCCCTTCCTTGGCTTCTACGGCTTGGTGTAAGCCTTCAGACCAGCGACGACCTGGCATAGTGCGGCCAGTGTGCTCATCAACAATGATGATCTCGTCGTCTTTAATGATGTAGTCAACATCACGCTCAAACAAAACATGCGCGCGCAGGGCGGCATTAATGTGATGGATAAGGCTGATGTTGGCAGGCGAGTAAAGGGTATCATCCTCTCCCATCAAGCCGTTTTTCTTCAGCAAGTCTTCAACAAACTCTTGACCGTTTTCGGTCATGTAAACCTGCTTCGCCTTTTCATCGACCGTGAAATGGCCATCACCTTGATAATCTTCGGTGTCTTCTTCTGCTTGCTGCTTTAAGCTCGGAATCAAGGCATTAATGCGCTGGTACATTTCGGAGCTATCTTCTGCCGGCCCCGAGATAATTAATGGCGTTCGCGCTTCATCAATTAAGATGGAATCGACCTCATCGACGATAGAGAAGTAGCGATCACGCTGAACGCGGTCTTCGGCGCGAAACGCCATATTGTCACGCAAATAATCAAAACCGAATTCGTTATTGGTGCCGTACAGCACATCGCACGCATAGGCGGCTTTTTTGGCCTCTGGCGGCATATTCGGTACATTGACGCCAACCGTCATCCCTAGAAACTCGAACAAAGGACGGTTGGTTTCAGCATCACGCTCGGCCAAGTAATCATTGACGGTGATAATGTGAACCGACTTGCCGGTTAACGCGTTCAGGTAGGAAGGCAGGGTCGCCGTAAGCGTTTTACCCTCACCGGTACGCATCTCGGCAATTTTGCCGTTATGCAGCACAATCCCACCAATCATCTGCACATCAAAATGGCGCAGACCGAAGACACGCTTCGAGGCTTCTCGTACTGTTGCAAAGGCTTCTGGAATAAGATCATCCAGTTCAGCGCCTTGATCTAAGCGCTCGCGGAACTCAACGGTTTTAGCTTTTAGCGCATCGTCGTTCAACGCTTCAAATTGGGGTTCGAGTTTGTTGATTTCATCAACAACTTTTCGCAGCCGACGCAAGGTGCGGTCATTTCGGCTTCCGATAACTTTAGTCAGGACTTTCGATAACATGGCGTTGCCGGTACTCTTTTTAATGGTCTTCCCACATGGGCGGCCGCTACACTGCCACTCTGTTGGCGTGTTTCAGTTCAACGCGGGTTGGCTTAAGCTCATCGATTCAACATGAGATAACAAGGCTTATCTCTTTTAACTGGAGCCAAATCGGACAGAATTCAAGGGCGATCACGCCGCTTCACAACAATTTCCACGTAACTGATAATGTGATAGGCGGAATGGAAAAAGGTTCTCCCTTATCGCCGTACCCATGCGACACTTACCTGTGAATGATTCGCGCACTGTATATTGTACTCCCCCAGCAATCCCTAATTGATCAAATGGGTTAGCTTACATGCTGGGGTCACGCATGTATGATAAGGTAAAATAGTCTCACATCCTATGACAAATCTAGGACTCAAGGGATCAATTAGCGAAAATTAGACGCTGTGCGCCCGTTCCCACACCGAATTGATGACAAAAAAGGCAGTTATTGTGCTATGAGAGACCATCGTCCTCGCTCAACGCTACACCTGCTAGAGAGCGACTCCAACAACATTGCCCAACGGGCGGTCGAGCTTGCCAAGCTAAACAAGCTGATCTTAGCATTGTTGCCCGGTGAAACCTCAAAGGCATGTCGCGTTGCCAATTATCGTGATGGCGTATTAGTGATTGAAGTAGGTAGCGCCGCTTGGGCCATGCGGCTTAACTATGAGCGTCAGCACCTGCTCTCGGTGTTACGCACCAAAGGCCTCGCGAGCTTGACGACCATTGAGGTGAATATTAATCCAGCATTAGCCGCCGCGGACAGAACAGACCACGAGAAGGCCCCTTCTCGTCATCTTAGCCAAGCCTCTGGCGAGTTGCTTCGCGCGTTAGGGGAAGGCGCTTCCCCAACATTAAAAGCACGATTTGAAGCATTAGCTAACCTGGCCCATGATCAAAAAAAGCCAGAGTAAACTCCGGCTTTTTTATCTTAATCGAGTATTTGGTTACGATGCCTAGCGGTTAGGCTTCATACCGCTTTCTGTCAGCGGTCACACCATCTGGTGGCGTATACGCAAGTAGTAGCTTATGCGCAAGGATATCGCTTAGGCCAATACCATTCCCGGTTCAGCAAATGCCACAGGAGAGGTTTCAGTCTCTTCAAATGTGACCCACTCCCACGCTTCTTGATCGGCCAACACCGCACGTAACAGCTTGTTGTTTAAGGCATGGCCTGATTTGTAGGCGCGCATTTCACCAAGAATACTGTGTCCACACATGTACAAGTCACCAATGGCATCCAAGACTTTGTGCTTAACCAGTTCATTGTCAAAACGTAGGCCGTCTTCGTTCAAGATGCGATAATCATCCAGAACAATCGCGCAGTCAAAGCTGCCACCCAAACACAAGTTTTGTGACTGCAAGTATTCGATATCACGCATAAAACCGAAGGTTCGCGCGCGGCTCAAATCTTTAATAAAAGATTGACTTGAGAAGTCGAGCACCAAGTTTTGTTGCTCCGATTCAATCGCCGGATGGTCGAATTCGATGGCAAAGTCGAGACGGAAGCCATTATAAGGCAACAGTTCCGCCCACTTATCATCGTCTTCAATGCGAACAGGCTTTTTGATACGAATGAATCGTTTTGGCGCATTTTGGACATCGATACCCGCAGACTGCAGCAAGAAAATAAACGGGCTTGAACTGCCATCCATAATCGGGATTTCTGGCGCATTCACTTCGATAATGATGTTATCGATACCCATTCCTGCTATTGCAGCACTGAGATGCTCAACGGTTGAGATGCGAACACCCGCGTCATTCACTAAGGCGGTGCACAGCATGGTGTCGCGCACATCCTCRGGGTTGGCCGGAAAATCAACCGGCGGCTCCATGTCAGTGCGACGATAAATCACACCGGTGTTGGCAGGAGCCGGACGCAGAGTAAGCGTAACCTTACGCCCAGAGTGGAGACCCACACCAGTCGTTTGGACCATACTTTTCAATGTTCGCTGTCTAATCATCGGCTTATCTCAACTTTTTCTCAAAAAAGTGTGCTCTGCGTCACTCATTACCCTGTCACCTTAGACAAGGGGAGCGAGATGGTAGCACATCACTGGCTACAAACCAAGCAATTGCGATCAGTCAGCTTGTTTACGCAAAAACGCAGGAATATCGAGATAATCATGCTCAGTCTGCGATTTTGGTGCTGCATTCGATGAAGCAGCTGGCTGCTCTTTCGCCGCTGGGTTTGAACTTGCCGCCTGAGGTTTATCCTGCAAAGGCTGTGCCTTTTTAGGCTCGGCTTTTGCTTGCCCAGACTGTGCATTGGTGACCAAGGTAATGTCTGGCTTACGTTCGTTGCCAATCCCGGTCGCCACCACAGTCACTCGCAGCTCGTCGCTCATTTCTGGATCCATCGACGTTCCGATCACCACAGTGGCATTGTCTGATGCAAATGCTTTGACGGTGTTACCCACAGTCTCGAACTCATCAAGACGCATATCAAAGCCTGCTGTAATGTTGACTAGCACACCACGCGCACCCGCCAAGTCGATGTCTTCAAGAAGTGGGCTAGAAATTGCCATCTCTGCCGCTTCTTCAGCACGATCTTCGCCCGTTGCAACACCACTGCCCATCATTGCGTGTCCCATTTCTGACATCACAGTGCGTACGTCAGCAAAGTCGACGTTAATATGGCCAGGGCGTGTGATCAGTTCTGCAATCCCTTGTACGGCATYGCGTAACACATCGTTCGCCTTCGCAAAGGCATCCAGCAAGGTAATGCCGCGACCTAGCACCTTAAGCAATTTTTCGTTGGGAATCGTAATCAGCGAGTCAACTTGCTTTGACAGCTCTTCGATTCCTTGCTCGGCAAACGCCAGTCGCTTTTTACCTTCGAAGCTGAAAGGTTTGGTGACCACAGCAACGGTCAGAATCCCCATTTCTTTCGCGATTTCCGCGATAACAGGCGCTCCCCCGGTGCCGGTACCACCGCCCATTCCGGCTGCGATAAATACCATATCGGCACCTTCGAGCTCAGCTTTAATCGCATCGCGATCTTCGAGTGCTGAATCACGCCCAACTTGCGGATTTGCCCCCGCGCCAAGTCCTTTGGTGATATCACCGCCAATTTGAATGACCGTGCCGACACTGCTTTTCCGTAGTGCTTGGGCATCCGTATTAATGCTAATAAAGTCAACCCCTTCGATTGACTCACGCACCATATGTTCAACGGCGTTACCACCGCCACCGCCAATGCCGACGACCTTAATCACCGCATCGTCAGACATTTCCATCATCGGTTCAAACATGAGTTCTCTCCGTCCTTCCTGTTCGCATCAGGGTTAAAATTCTTTCTTAAACCAGCTACTCAGCGTCTTAATCCAGCTAGCCACAGCCCGCTTTTGTTCTGGTTCACTCGTTTCTGTCAGCAAGCTTTCTTTACCGTAGTGTAAAAGCCCAACCGCGGTTGCATAGCAAGGCGCTTGTACATAATCAGTCAGTCCCGTGACATTGGCTGGCTGTCCAACACGCACTTGGTTTTGGAACACGCGTTCCGCGCATTCAACCAGCCCGTGCATTTGTGATGCCCCGCCAGTAAGCACTATTCCAGCTGCCATTTGATGTTTCACACCATCGCTACGCAGTTTTTCTTGAATGGCGACTAATTTTTGATTCACCAGCCCCAACAATTCTGAACAACGCGGCTCAATCACTTCAGACAAGGTTTGTCGCTGTAACGTCCGCGACGGGCGTCCACCCACGCTCGGCACATTGACTTTTGCATCCTTATTCACCAGCTCACTCAATGCACAGCCATATTTCACTTTAATGTCTTCTGCATCCGCCAGTGGGGTGCCAAAGGCATAGGCTATATCGCTGGTGATCACATTGCCCGCATAAGGAATGACCTCAGCATGCCGAAGTGCGCCGCCGGTCCAAACTGCAAGATCCATGGTGCCGCCGCCAATATCGACCACGCACACGCCGAGCTCTCGTTCATCCGGCGTGATCACCGCATGGCTCGCTGATAGCCCGGAGAAAATCAATTGATCGACTCTAAGACCACAACGCTCCACGGCTTTCTCAATATTTTTCGCGGTATCATTGTGACATGTGATGAGGTGCACACTGGCTTCCATCCTTACGCCAGATAGGCCGAGCGGATTTTTGATCCCTTCTTGGTAATCGATTTTGTATTCTTGCGGGATCACATGCAGCACGCGCTGCTCATCACTGATTTTGACCGACTTTGCGGTATGAATCACGTTGTCTATATCGTCTTGGGTAACCTCTTCATCCGAAATTGTCCCCATGCCTCTCTCAGTTTGGCAGTGAATGTGCTTTCCTGACAAAGAAAGATAGACAGAACTGATTTGGCAATCGGCCATCATCTCTGCTTCATTCACCGCACGCTGAACAGATTTAACCACAGATTCTAAGTCGTTAACGCCACCCTTATCCATGCCGCGTGATGGGCTGCTGCCCACACCCAGTACGTTGATGGTGCCGTCTGGCAGTACTTCACTGACCAGAGTAGACACTTTGGACGTCCCAATATCGAGCCCAACTATCAGTGACTTATCTGTCGTTTTATTCATTCACACCATCTCTTAATCTTGGCTATTCGCGGGGCCTGTTTCGCTTTTCCAGCCAACGGCCGCGCCCGTGTCATAACGCAAATCTACATAGGCAATTGTTTTATCTTGCGCACTGATCCGCGGGTATAACGCGACCAAGCGAGCAAGCCGTTCTTGCCGGGCTGTCCGCCCTAACTCAATCCGTACGCCATCTCGTGTCACGATACGCCAAGACCGACGTTTATTCAGTGACAGCGCTTGTATCGATAAACCAATTTTCCGCAGTTTCTTTTCCAGTTCACGACTCGTCGCCAGCACTTCTTCGGCTGAGCCGGGTGTGCCATGTAGCGAAATTAACGATTTGTCAGCCACATCACTGGGTGAACCATCAAAAACCTCACCGCTTGGTGTGAGCAACTTTTGCCCGTTCCAAATCGCACTCGCGCGATATTCAGTGATGTGCACCTTCAAGGTATCCGGCCATTGCTTTCTCACGGCCACATGCTTCACCCAAGGCAGAGCCTCAATGCTGCGCTGGATGCTATCCACATCCTGCAGCATAAAGCTCTTTAACTCGCCCACTGACAACACCGCCTCTCGGACTTGCGTCGCTGTCACGTAAGTCTGATCGCCTTCGAGCATCAGTTGCGATAAGGGGAGCTGCTGCTCATCACTCATCCAATCAATCACACGAGCTAGACCAAAGAGCATCAGGATAATAACCCCAATTAAAAACGCGAGTGATGCGCTTTTTTGGCGATCCAGCTGCACCATTCCTTGCACTCGTGTAAGGGCATTAACCATGCTCATACCTATCTTATCGCCTTGTGTCGATGCTACTTGACACTCATCGCGAAAAAACCGACTGATTATAGCGATCCCGCGCCAAGCACTCCAACACAGATATGCATTTTCATACATAAGCTGGGATCTATTGCGCGCATTTTGGCTCCTGAACGCGATAAAAATCTATTTTTTGGTCACCAAGAGCGCAATTGCGCGCCGTTTTTACGTTGCCAACTTGTGTTTTATTGTGCCATTTCAGCCTTGTCTAGCTGTTTTGCCGCTAAGTTTTTCGCTACTTTACCAATATCTCCCGCCCCTTGTGTTAAAACCAAGTCATTCGCTTGAATAACATTGGCGAGCGCGGAGGGTAAGGCGTCGGCATTCGGCACAAAAATCGGGTCCAGCTTGCCGCGAGCGCGAATGCTACGACAAAGACTTCTCCCATCGGCTCCCGCAATCGGGGTTTCACCAGCCGCATACACATCTAGCATCAGCAACACGTCGACTTTTTCCAACACGTTGGCAAAATCATCATAAAGATCGCGCGTACGACTATAGCGATGTGGCTGAAAAATCATAACCAAGCGATGGTTTTGCCAGCCAGCGCGTGCGGCTTTAATCGTGACATCCACTTCGCTAGGGTGATGGCCGTAATCGTCCACCAGCAAGGCAGCGCCGTCATCGACCGGGAACTCGCCAAGTTGATCGAAACGGCGTCCCGTCCCGGCAAAATTAGCAAGGGCTCGTAAAATAGCGTCGTCGTCCACCCCGTCTTCGGTTGCTACCGCAATCGCTGCTGCCGCATTCAGGGCGTTGTGCTGGCCTGGCGTATTCAAGCGAATGGTCAAGGTTTCGCGGCCAGGGCGTGTCACTTTAAAAATGCCACATTGCCCATGTTGCTGGTAATCATGTAAACATACATCCGCATCCTGCGAGAACCCATAGGTGATCACTTGACGACCAATCGACGGAATTAACTCGCGAACCACGGGATCATCAATGCACACCACCGCTAAACCATAGAACGGCAGATTATGGAGAAAGTCGATAAACGTCTGTTGCAGTTTTGCGAAACTACCGCCATAGGTATCCATGTGATCCGCTTCAATATTGGTCACAATGGCGACCATAGGCTGCAAGTGTAAAAACGACGCGTCGCTCTCATCCGCCTCTGCAATCAAATAACGACTGCTTCCCAAACGTGCATTGGTGCCCGCACTTTTTACTAACCCGCCATTCACGAAAGTGGGATCCAGGCCTGCCTCAGAAAAGATCTGCGTTACCATCGCGGTCGTGGTGGTTTTGCCGTGGGTGCCGGCAACGGCAATACCATGCCGGTAGCGCATTAATTCGGCAAGCATTTCTGCCCGTCTGACCACCGGGATCCGTAAAGCTTTTGCCGCTTCAACTTCCGGGTTGTCAGCTTTAATCGCTGTTGATACCACCACCACACTGGCTTGTTCTATATGGCTCGCTTGATGACCGATAAAGATCTGCGCCCCCATGGATGCCAATCGCTCCGTGACGATATTCTGTGCAAGATCCGAGCCGGTTATTTGGTAACCTTCATTAATCAGCACCTCAGCAATACCGCACATGCCTGCACCGCCAATCCCGACAAAATGGATCCGCTTGACCCGGCGCATTTCCGGGATCATGGCGCGAAGTTTTTCCAGCTGCTGATTATCCAATTTACCCATTATCTATTCTCTATGTGTTTGCGTGTGCGGTAATAGCATCCGCAACGCGGGCATCTGCATCAATAATGGCAGCGTCACGCGCCGCCGTCGCCATCGCTAACAGGCGGTGGCGGTCTAACCGATTGATTGTTTCCGCCAGTGACTGGGCGGTCAGTGATGGCTGCTCAATCATTAAAGCCGCACCACGGGAGACTAAGTAATCACCGTTGAGTGCTTGTTGCCTATCTGCATGCATAAAGGGGACAAAAATCGCCCCAACGCCAGCCGCCGCTAATTCAGACACGGTAAGCGCGCCGCTTCGACAAATTACCACATCGGCCCAAGCGTAAGCCTCGGCCACGTCATCAATAAATTCGCTCACATCAACATCGACCATTCCGGCGTGTTGATAAGCGGAAAGCGTCTTTTCCGCATTATTTTTTCCGGCTTGATGACGCACCGTCACCGACTGTTCTAGCCGTGGCATTGCCTCAGGCACCGTTTGATTGAGGATACGTGCGCCTTGACTGCCCCCCATCACCAAAATACGTAGTGCACCTTGACGGTCTGCGAATCGTTGCGCGGGATCCGGGAGGTCACACACGTCTCGACGTACGGGATTCCCAACCACCGGCTGCCCATCAAACGCGCCCGGGAAGGCTTGCAACACTTGCTTGGCAACTTTGGCTAACCACTGATTGGTCAGCCCCGCCACGGCATTTTGCTCATGAAGGATCACTGGCACACCACTTAACCAAGCGGCGATTCCGCCTGGGCCACTGACATAACCGCCCATGCCCAACACCGCATCGGGTTTGACACGTTTAATCACTTGGCGTGCCTGCCAAATGGCACTGACAATCATCCAAGGGGCTCGTAGCTTGCGCATCAGTCCGGATCCAATCAAGCCTTTGACACGAATAAATGCGATCTCGATACCATATTTGGGAACGAGTTCGGCTTCCATGCGATCAGCGGTACCGAGCCAACAGATTTCCCATCCCTGCTTTTCTAAAAACTTGGCGACCGCAAGGCCGGGAAATACATGACCACCGGTCCCGCCTGCCATCACTAATAATCGTTTTTTAGTCATGTTTATGATCTTTACCTTGATAAGGGGTTTTTTGGTGCGCTTGAGACGTCGCTAAGCGGTATTCGTGATCAATGCGCAGTAACAAGGCCACCGCGACTGCCATAATCCGATAGGGTTCAGCAATGATTAAGCCCGCGACCAAGGTCAGGCCCGTCATCAACAAGGCGATAAACTGCCACAATTTTGCCCCAGCCATAAACAACATGCCCACGGTGGTCACAAACATCACCACCACTGAGCCTAAATCTGGTTGAATCAGCAACAACCCCGCAAACAGCAGCAACACAGCCAGCGGCTTGGCAAAACCACGGAAATGTTCACGGACTTCACCATGGCGGCGCACCAGATACCCGGCTAAAAAGACAAATAAAGATAACTTGGCAATCTCCGCCGGTTGGATATTGATCCCCGCGATAGAAATCCATCGTACCGCGCCATTGACCGAGCGACCCACCACCAACACCGCCAGCAAGAGAATCGATGAGATCAATAACATGTAGCCACTGTAGCGCTGCCAAAGTTTGACAGGGATATACATCACCGCCACCGCCGCCAACATGGCAACCAGCAAATAAAAGGCATGGCGTTTGGCAAACAAAAAGGGGGCATCCGCCAGTCGTAATCCAACCGGGAGCGAGGCTGAGGTGACCATGACAAGGCCAATAACCATTAGGAGCAGAGACGTCCACACCAATTGGCGATCGTACAGTCCCCCCGGCGATGGCGTTCGGAGCCACTGCCAACAATATTTGGGGAATGCACGCACTGCTGTCATAACGGCCTCGCGATAACAGATTCTACGCCGGCAACAAACGCCTGACCACGAGCGGCAAAGTTAGTAAATTGATCCAAACTTGCACACGCTGGCGACAGCAATACCATGTCGCCTTTCGTTGCAGCCGTTGCCGCGGCATCGATGGCGTTTTGCAGGGTATCAAAGCACTGTGCCGACGCGTCCAGTGCGGCCAATTGGGCTTGATCTTTACCAAAACAGTAAAGCCTGACAGGTAACTTGGCGAGTGCAGGCTGCAACACACTAAAGTCGGCGCCTTTACCCTCTCCGCCTACTAACAAGTGTAAGTAACCGCTCACTTCAAGACCATCAAGCGCCGCTAACGTACTGGCAACATTGGTGGCTTTGGAGTCATTCACCCAGATCACACCTTGGTGCTCAGCGACTTTTTGACAACGATGTGCCAGTCCAGTGTATGTGCGCAGCGCGGTGATTTGAGCGGGCTGGCTCATCCCGACACTATCAGCCAATGCCATGGCCGCGAGGCTGTTTGCTACATTATGGCGACCAACAAGACTCAGTGAGGACACCGGTAGCACAGGCTTTCCTTGCGCCGATAACCACGCTTGCCCATCGTCAGTGCACAAACAGTAATCGCCCTGGCTAAAGCCAAACAAACACATGTCGGCATCAATCTGTGTCTGTGCGTCATCTGCATTGCCGATCAAGGTAGTTGCATGGGTAAAAATACGACATTTCGCCGCCCGATAATCCGCCAAGCTTTGATACCTGTCCATGTGATCTTCTGAGAAGTTCAAGAAGGCGGCGCCTTGAAGGGTCAATGACTTAGTGGTTTCCAATTGAAAGCTGGACAGCTCTAACACATAGAGGTCGTGGCCTTTGTCGAGCAAATCCAGTGCCGCCACGCCGATATTACCGCCCACGCCCACATTAATGCCGTCAGCTTTCGCCATTTCTCCCACCAGCGCCGTGACCGTACTTTTGCCATTTGAACCGGTAATCGCCACTGCGGGCTTATCGCAGTACCAAGCGAAGAGTTCAATATCACCAACAATGGGCGTGCCCGCGGCATGAACAGGCGCCAAGACGGGGGTGGCAAGCGAGATACCAGGATTAATCACCACCAAGTCAGCTGACGCCAGCCATGCCGAATGCCAACTTCCCGTATGTCGTGCGACCGTCTCTGGCAGCTGCGCCTCTCCAGGAGGGGATTGGCGCGAATCCATCACGCGGATCATGGCGTCAGGATGATGGCGAGCAATAAAGTTCACCACTGAGAGGCCGGTGATCCCCAGCCCCATCACCACGATATGCTTAAACTCGGTTAATGTGCGGTGGCCTGGTTGCGTCATGGTTAACGGACCTTCAAGGTGGCGAGGGCAATCAACACCAGCATCAAAGAAATAATCCAAAACCGTACGATCACCCGAGGCTCTGGCCAGCCTTTCAATTCATAATGGTGATGAATCGGCGCCATACGGAAAATCCGTTGTCCCCGCAGTTTGTACGAGCCTACCTGCAAGATCACTGAGATGGTTTCCATCACGAACACCCCGCCCATGATGATCAATAGCAATTCTTGACGGACCAGCACGGCGATCGTGCCCAATGCACCGCCCAACGCCAGTGAGCCCACATCGCCCATAAAAACTTGCGCCGGATAGGTGTTGAACCACAAAAAGCCCAGCCCCGCGCCAACAATGGCGGCGCAAACCACAACCAGTTCACTGCTGTATTCGATATACGGAATATGCAGGTAGCTGGCGAAATTGACGTTACCGGTCGCCCAAGCAATAAAGGCGAAGCCGCCGGCAACCATCACGGTTGGCAAAATGGCCAAGCCATCTAAGCCATCAGTAAGGTTCACCGCATTGCTGGTTCCCACGATGACAAAGTAAGTGAAGACAATATAAAACAGACCAAGCTGGGGCATCACGTCTTTAAAGAAAGGCACCACCAGTTGTGTCGCCGCGGTGTCATTGCCATGGGCGTAGAGCGCGAACGCCACCCCGAGTGCGATCGCAGATTGCCAAAAGTACTTCCAGCGGGCGACTAATCCATCGGTATTTTTACGCACTACCTTGCGGTAGTCATCAACAAAACCAATCGCACCGTATCCCAGTAGCACGACCATCACAGCCCACACATAGGGGTTGGATAAATCGGCCCACAACAAAACGGTTAAACTAATGGCAGCAACAATTAAGACCCCGCCCATCGTCGGCGTACCGCGTTTGCTAAAGTGAGATTCGGGGCCCTCCTCGCGAACAACTTGACCAATCTGCATCGACTGTAAACGTCGAATCAGACGTGGGCCGGCCCAAAGCGAGAAAACCAATGCCGTCAGTGCACTAACAATGGCGCGAAATGTCAGGTATTCAAACAAGCGCATTGAGGGTAAAAGGTTTTGTAGTACTTCCGCTAGCCATAAAAGCATTAGCAAGCCTCCTTGATTGCGGTGACAACCGCTTCCATCGCCATCCCTCGGGCGCCTTTAATCAGTATCGTGTCAGGTGTTTGTGTTTTTATCATGGCTACTACGTGCGCAATCAGCGCCTCTTTACTGTCAAAATGATCGCCGCCACAGCGTTCGCTGATCACACGGCTATCGCGTCCGGTCGTGAAGACACGGTTAACGGCAGCTTGCGCCGCATGCTCTCCAACTTCACGGTGCATTTGCTCACTGTACTCGCCCAGCTCTGCCATATCACCGACGATCAACCAACGCTCACCTGGATAGCTGGCTAAAACATCAATGGCAGACTTCATCGCTGGGACACTGGCGTTATAGGTATCATCAATCAGCCGTAACCCTGGGCGAGGCTCACTCACTTGTGTGCGTCCTGCGACGTTTTCTACCGACTCAAGCCCAGTCACGACATCCACCAGACTCACGCCGGGTAACTGCATCGCCGCACAACCGGCCATTAACGCATTGATAATATTGTGCTTGCCCGGTAGCGGCAGCATCACCGACTGTTGGCTCTGTCCGTCACTCAGCGTGAGCTGATAACAGCCCGCGGTTGTCAGGGCACTATCAATCAAGGTCAGGGGGGCGGCTTGCGTGTCTGTTACCGCAATCACCTGCTTATCTGCCAGGACGTCACCCCATGTATCACCACCGTGGCTACCCTGATTCACCAACGCTATCCCGCCTTCGGGCAGCCCTTGATAAATTTCGCCTTTGGCAACAGCCACTCCCTCTAATGAGCCGAACCCTTCGAGATGGGCCGCGGCTAAGTTAGTGACCACGGCAATATCAGGCTTGACCAATGATGTGGTATAAGCAATTTCACCAATATGGTTAGCGCCGAGTTCAATCACCGCATAGTAGTGTGCAGGAGTGAGTCGAAACAACGTCAGCGGGACACCAATATCATTATTGAAGTTACCGGCAGTCGATAACGTGGATCCTTTCTGTGCCAGGATCGCCGCCAACATTTGTTTGACTGTGGTCTTACCGCAGCTCCCCGTGATCGCAATGGTCGGCACCTGGCATTGCTGTTTGACCCAAGCGCCTAACTGACCGAGGGCAAGGCGTGTATCGTCCACCAGCAATTGGGGTATATCAATGTTCAACTGGCGCGAAACCACCATCGCGGCGGCGCCTGATGCTTTTGCCTGCTCAGCAAAATCGTGGCCATCAAAACGGTCACCTTTAAGCGCGACAAACAGTGCCCCCGCGCGCAGCTCACGCGTATCGGTGGTAATGGCATCGATCGGCGGCGTGCCCGACGCGTGATCGGCATAATACACAGTGGCTCCTATCGCATTCGCCAATGTGCTGAGGGTTGTCCGAATCATGATAACTCCTTGAGTCGCGCCGCGACCGTCTCGCGGTCAGAGTAATGCACCTTGCCATGCGCGAGCACTTGATAGTCTTCATGGCCCTTGCCCGCCACCAAGACAATGTCGTCGGCTTGCGCTTGCTCGATGACCTGCGTCACCGCTTGAGCGCGGTCATGCTCTACCCGTACACGTTCGGGGTTTTGCAGCCCCGCGAGCATATCTTGCGTGATCGACTCAGGGGCCTCACCGCGAGGGTTATCATTGGTCAACACCACCTTGTCAGCATGCTGTTCAGCCACTCTGGCCATCACCGGGCGTTTACGCGTATCACGATCGCCGCCACAGCCAAATACACACCAAAGTGCGCCGTGGCAATGACGTCGTAAGGCCAGTAGTGCTTTCTCAAGCGCATCGGGCGTGTGAGCATAGTCAACCACCACGGTCGGTTTGTCAGGCGCAAGAAAAACCTCCATGCGCCCCACAACCGCTTGTAGCTGCTGACTACTCGCCAACAAGGTTGATAACGAATAACCCAGCCCCAGCAAGGTCGCCAGGCTCACGAGGAGGTTGCTGACATTAAAATCACCCACTAACTCTGCATACATGTCACCCTGGCCCCACGAGGAGTCAATACGAACACAGACCCCCTCGGTGGTGTAGGTCACCGACTGTGCCAGTACATACCGGCCGGCGTGAGCACTTAATGCGTCGGGCTGCATGGCGACGGCAATCGCGTCAGGCCATTGCTGGAGCCAAGTGCGCCCCACGGCATCGTCAGCGTTTATCACTTTGAGCGGAGAGCCCAAATCAAACAATTGTTTTTTCGCCGCCGCATAAGCGTCTAAGGTGCCGTGATAGTCGAGATGATCATGGCTTAAATTAGTAAACACAGCCGCATCCAATGCCAGGCTCGCGACTCGTCCTTGGACTAAACCATGTGAAGACACTTCCATCGCGACATGGCGTGCACCTTGCTGCGCAAACGCCGCAAGCTGGGCTTGAATACCAATGGCATCGCCCGTGGTGTTTTCCGCCGCTTCTAATTGGCCAATAAAGCCATTGCCAGTGGTGCCCATCACCGCGGTCCGCTCACCTAAGGCATCTAACCACTGTGCAATCAATTGGGAGACTGTGGTTTTACCATTGGTGCCGGTCACGCCAATCATGCCTATGTGCTGTTGCGGGTGCTGATAAAAACGCGCGGCTAATGCCGATAAGGAAGCAGGTAAAACGCATAAACTGATGAGCGGCACATTCTGATGCCACTGCACAGCATTTTGCTCCGCTTGCTGCACCACAGCCACAGCACCGGCCTGAATCGCGGTATCGATAAACTGGCGACCATCAACTTGGTGGCCTTTTATCGCCACGAATACATCACCTTGACGGATTTTGCGGCTATCTAAGGATAGGTGCCGTACCGGCATCGAGGGCACATCCGCCAGCCAAGGGCTCAGCCATTGGTTTAAATCATTCATCGCCATTCACTTCATTTGCATGCTTTGCCACTTGCAACGCCGGACCCGTACCGGCATCCGGTGCAATGTTTAAAATCTGGAGTGCGCTTTTCATCACGCTCGAAAACACAGGTGCCGCGACCTGCCCCCCATAATATTTGTCGCCTTGCGGCTCGTTGATCACCACCACCATGGCCAGCTTAGGATCGCTAATGGGTGCCAGCCCCGCGGTGTAACCAATATATTCGTCGCCATAGCCACCGGCGACAGCGACTTTCGCGGTCCCGGTTTTGGCGCCAACGCGATAGCCATCAACCGCGGCACGACGCGCACTGCCGCCTTCTTGGGTCACCCCTTCCAACATTTGCAGGACTTTATAGGCATTTTCGCGCGAGGCAACTTGCTTACCTTCTGTGACGCCTTCACGCTTTAAAATGCTCAGTGGTCGATTAATGCCCAGCGACCCTAGCGTGGCATAAGCACGCACAAGCTGAGTCGGTGTCACCGATAATCCATAGCCAAAGGCTAGCGTGGCACGTTCAAAATCTGACCAACGACGCCGAGAGGGGAAATGGCCCACTGATTCACCAACCAGCTCAACGCCCGTACCGGTGCCGAGCCCAAAGCTGCCATATTGACCTAATAAGGTCTCTACAGGCATGGCTAATGAGAGTTTACTCACACCGATATTACTGGATTTTTTGAGAATACGCGCAAGGTTAGCTTTGCCGACTTTAGAAACATCACGCACTCGACTGCCACCGATTTGCATAATGCCGTTGCCGGTATCTATTACGGTGTCCATATCGGCAACACCGTTTTCTAACGCAGTGAGTACCACAAAAGGCTTCATGGTTGAGCCCGGTTCAAACACATCAGTAATCGCGCGATTACGCATGTTAAAGCTTTTGAGTGAGCTACGATTATTGGGGTTATAGGAGGGGGCGTTGACCATGGCCATCACTTCACCGGTCTTCACGTCCACCATCACCAAAGAGCCCGAGGTGGCGCGGTAATCGGCGACGGCTTGTTTGATAGCACGATACGCAATGGCTTGAAGACGCTGATCGATGCTCAGCGTCAGCGACTGGCCTTCTTTTTTATCTTCGGTGGCAATATGCTCCACGACACGGCCAAATCGGTCTTTACGCACCGTGCGTTTACCATGCTCACCCGCTAACCAATCATCAAATCGGCGTTCGATCCCTTCTAAACCATGGCCGTCAATCCCAGTCATCCCAACAAGGTGTGCACTGACTTCCGCACTGGGATAAAAGCGGCGTGACTCAGCTTTTAACCCTATGCCAGGTAACTCAAGCTTATCAACGTACGCTGCCATGGCTGGGCGAACTTGACGTTGCAGATAAATAAAACGCCGCTGCCGATTAGCCTGAATTTTATCAATCAAGGCTTGCCGATCTAACCCCAAAACATCCGCAAGCGCATGCCAGCGATCGACATTTTTTAATCCTTGGTGTTTGAATACCGTCACCGGATCCGCCCACACGGCTTGAACGGGCACACTGATCGCGAGTGCCTCACCTTGACGGTCGGTGATCATGCCTCGCGCGGAAGGAACCTGCTCTGTTCGTATCGAACGCAGATCCCCTTCGTGGCGTAACCGATCGGGCTCAATCACTTGGATATAAGCGGCGCGCGCCACCAAGGCAGCCAAGGCTAAGCCAATAAATACGCAGACAAGACCAAAGCGCCACTGAATCAATACCGGTGGCGCTTTGGGTGTACGGCGATTAGTTGACTTAGTAGAACGTTTTTTCACCGGTCGTTACTCAAAGGTCGCGTTACAATCACTTCGTTCTCACTGGTGGGACGAATCATGTCAAAAGACTGACGCGCCACGGATTCCACATGGCTATGTTCAGACAACGCATTTTCCTCTAACAATTGATTGCGCCACTCCACTTCAAGGGTTTCACGTTGCTCTAATAGCGCGTCCTGTTTGGCAATCAAATTACGCGTTGATTGGGTCATAGATACCACGGCAATCGCCGAAACCAATACCGCCAGCAGTAACCCTAATGGCAACTTCCCGATTGCCAATACATCCTGGCCTATCTGCTTAGCGAGGCTTGGGCGCGGTTTCATGCGTTATCCTAACTTTTCCGCCACGCGTAATACCGAGCTTCGCGCCCGGGCGTTATGCGCCACTTCTTCCGCGGACGGTTTAATCGCCTTGCCAATCGGCTTCATTGCCGCCGAACCGAGCTCGGCAATCTGTGCTTCGGTCAAAGGCACCCCTTTGGGCACATCCGGTCCTTTACTTTGCTTACGGATAAAGCGCTTGACCATGCGATCTTCTAACGAGTGAAAGCTAATCACTGATAAGCGTCCACTCGGGGCTAAACTGGCGAGCGCGCCTTGCAGTGCTTGCTCGATTTCATCCAGCTCACTGTTGATGTAAATGCGAATCGCTTGAAAGCTACGTGTCGCAGGATGCTTTTTCTTCTCTCTAAACGGCACCGCGTGATCAATCAGCTTGGCAAGCTGATTGGTCGTGGTCAGCGCAGGTGCTTCTTCATCTTCTCGGTGACGAACAATGGCATTGGCAATCCGGCGCGCAAAACGCTCTTCGCCGAACACTTTTAATACCCAAACAATATCATCGACACTGGCGGTTTCTAACCACTGTGCGGCCGACTGGCCGGTGCTCGGATCCATACGCATATCAAGCGGGCCATCATGCATAAAACTGAAGCCACGGCTAGGGTCGTCAAGCTGGGGCGAAGACACGCCCAAATCAAGGAGGATCCCATCGACCTTTTCCGCTAGCCCACGCTCACTGAGGTACGACGCTATCTCAGAAAACGGGCCATGAATAATCTGGAAACGCGGATCATCGATGGAATTTGCCTCTTCGATCGCGCGTGGATCGCGATCGATAGCATACAGGCGACCGTTATCACCCAATTGCGACAAGATATGGCGCGAGTGACCGCCGCGACCAAAAGTACCATCGACATAGATGCCATCGGGTTTAATCGCAAGGCCGTCCACTGATTCATTTAATAGGACGGAAACATGGGTATATTGTTCTGACATACATTCACTTCATTATTTACAATGAGAGGTCTGCTAACCGCTCACTGAGCATCGGGGTTGATTCCGCCTGTGTGTCCATATCCTGGCGAATTTGTGCCTGCCACGTCTGCTCGTCCCAAATCTCAAATTTGTTGAGTTGGCCAACCAGCATCGCTTTGCCGTCTAACCCGGCATATTGGCGCAAGGTCGCAGGCAGTAATAAGCGACCTTGTCCGTCCATTTCACAGTCAAACGCATGGCCAAGTAATAAACGCTGCAGGCGTCGCTCTGCAGGTTGAAAGCTGGATAACTGCGATAACTTCGCCTCAATCACTTCCCATTCCGGGACCGGGTACAGCGCCAAGCAAGGAAGTTGGTGATCGATCGTGCACACAA
>NZ_MUFH01000069.1:0-10584 GCF_001996115.1 Salinivibrio sp. MA427 | reverse complement strand
TTCTTGTATATGTCGATAATAACAAAGTCTGTTTGCAGCGCCCTCGCTTACTTGACGAATAAAAGCTCGATGCATAGACGCTCGATGAACAAAACCCTATCGAAGCAAAAAAGCTCGTCGACACGTAAAAACCGCGGATATAAAAAATGCGCCTTGGTGGCGCATTTATCGGGTCTGGCTTGCTGGATGCGGCATGCCGCGATGTAACATTAAGTCGATAAATCAGTCTTTTCGCGAGATACCGCGCGGTGGGCGATGTCACTGCGATAAAAGCAGCCTGGCCAGTAAATCATAGCRGCAAGCGCGTCAGCGCCTTGTTTGGCGGCTGTTACCGTCTCTCCCAGTGCCGTTGCACAGAGTACACGCCCGCCAGATGTGACAATGTCGCCGTTGTTGAGCGCAGTACCGGCATGAAACACTTTGGCAGTATCGCTATCGGTTGGCAGCCCAGTAATACGATCGCCCTTACGATAGTCTCCTGGATAGCCACCTGCGGCTAAAACCACGCCGACGGCTGCACGTGGATCCCACTGAGAATCGACTTTATTGAGGCGTCCTTGCGTGCCAGCCAGGCAAAGCTCCACCAAGTCAGATTGCAAACGCATCATAATCGGTTGAGTTTCCGGATCGCCAAAGCGACAGTTAAACTCAATGACTTTTGGCGTCCCATCGGCGGCGATCATCAATCCTGCGTATAAAAAGCCGGTATAGGGCGCACCATCCGCATACATCCCTTTGACGGTGGGCATAATCACCTCGTCCATCACGCGTTGGTGAATGGCGTCGGTGACCACAGGGGCGGGCGAGTATGCACCCATACCGCCGGTGTTGAGGCCGGTATCGCCTTCACCTGCGCGTTTATGGTCTTGGCTGGTGGCCATTGGCAACACATGCTCACCATCCACCATGACGATAAAGCTTGCTTCTTCGCCTTGCAGAAATTCTTCGATGACCACGCGGTGGCCCGCTTCACCAAAGGCATTGCCCGAGAGCATATCGCGTACGGCCTCAGTCGCTTCTTGCTCGGTCATCGCCACAATGACCCCTTTGCCAGCGGCAAGGCCGTCGGCTTTGACCACAATGGGCGCGCCTTTTTCCGCGATGTAGGCCAGTGCAGGCTCCACCTTGGCAAAGGTTTGGTAGTCAGCGGTAGGAATGCCATGGCGCGCTAAAAAGTCTTTACTGAAGGCTTTAGACCCCTCAAGTTGCGCGGCTGCTTGGGTAGGACCAAAGATTGCCAAGCCATGCTCACGGAAGGCATCGACCACGCCCAACACCAGTGGCGCTTCTGGGCCCACGATGGTTAAGCCAATCTGTTGCTCGCGGGCAAAAGCCAGCAACCCTTCAACGTCATCAGCTGCGATCGCAATGTTACTCAACTTGTTTTCATGCGCGGTACCGGCGTTTCCCGGCGCGCAATATACGATCTCAACGTTGGATGATTGCGCGGCTTTCCACGCTAGCGCATGCTCGCGGCCACCGCCACCAATTACTAATACCTTCATGTGTTCTCCTTCATCGCCCACTTAGTGGCGGAAATGGCGCATACCGGTAAAGACCATCGCCATGCCATGCTCATTGGCGGCGGCAATCACTTCTTCATCACGCATCGAACCACCCGGCTGAATCACGCAGGTGATCCCAGCTTTTGCCGCAGCATCAATGCCGTCACGGAAAGGGAAGAAGGCATCAGAGGCCATTACACTACCGGCCACTTCGAGCTGCTCATCGGCCGCTTTGATGCCGGCTATTTTCGCCGAGTAGACGCGGCTCATTTGGCCGGCGCCGACGCCGATGGTCATGCTGTCTTTGGCATACACAATCGCGTTCGATTTTACGTATTTTGCCACTTTCCAGCAAAATAGGGCATCGCTTAGCTCTTTGTCTGTGGGCTGGCGCTCAGTGACAATACGCAAATCGTCTAAACCGACCATGCCTTGGTCGCGTGCTTGGACTAACAAGCCGCCATTGACGCGCTTGCTATCCCACCCTGTGGTGCGCGCTTGCCATTGGCCACACTCGAGAAGACGGACGTTTTTCTTTGCCGCAACCGCTGCTTTGGCGGCCTCACTGACGCGAGGTGCGATGATCACTTCGACAAATTGACGCTCAACAATGGCGTGTGCCGTGTTGCCGTCCAGCTCACGGTTAAAGGCAATAATGCCACCAAATGCTGAGGTCGGATCGGTTTGATAAGCGCGCTGATAGGCACTGAGTAAGTCTTCACCGATAGCAACGCCACAGGGGTTGGCGTGTTTTACAATCACGCAGGCAGGCTGTTCAAATTCTTTCACGCACTCTAATGCCGCATCGGTGTCAGCGATATTGTTATAAGACAGCGCCTTGCCCTGCAGTTGGGTCGCCGTGGCCACCGAGGCTTCTTGCGGGTGGGCTTCAGTATAAAAGGCGCCCGCCTGATGGCTGTTCTCGCCATAGCGCATGTCTTGCTTTTTAACCCAATGTTGGCTCAGGGTGCGTGGGAATGGCGAGTCTTGGCTGTCTTCTGCGTGATGATAGGCAGGGACTTGGGTGCCAAAGTAATTCGCAATCATGGCATCGTAGGCCGCGGTGTGCTCAAACGCGGCAATGGCTAAATCAAAGCGCGTGGCATGTGTCAAAGACTGCTGGTGCTGATCCATCTCGGTGAGCACGCGATCATAGTCTTGGTTGTTCACCACAATGGTGACATCAGCATGATTTTTCGCCGCTGAGCGCACCATGGTTGGGCCGCCAATATCGATATTCTCGATAGCTTGCTCACGTGTGCAATCTGGGTTGGCAACGGTTTGTGCGAACGGGTAGAGGTTCACTACTACCATATCAATCGGTGCGATCTGATGCTGTTCCATCACCGCATCATCTTGACCGCGCCGGCCCAAAATACCGCCGTGAATTTTCGGGTGGAGGGTTTTCACGCGGCCATCCATCATTTCGGGGAAGCCGGTATGCTCGGAGACTTCGGTGACCGCAAGGCCGTTTTCTGCGAGCAAACGGGCCGTGCCGCCGGTTGATAGCAGTTCGACACCGCGTTGGGCGAGCGCTTGGGCAAACTCGACCACACCGGTTTTATCAGACACGCTGAGTAACGCGCGACGAATAGGACGCAGATTTTCCATGGCTTAGCTCTCTTCACTGACAGATTGAATGCTTATCAAAGCCCACCATGGCTAACCACATAGGTAAACTTTATTAAACGGCCAATTGTCAAAGCGGCGCCATTCTATCTGATTTTATTTGCGCAATCGATTGCTATTTGCTGATGGCGACATTTTTATTGTTTTTGTCCAGCTGTCGTTGCTTGCTTTCATACAACGCTGGTCATAAGGGCCCGCCTTTGCTACAAAAAGAAAGTTCATCCAACATGAAAAGGAGCGGTGATGACCAAGTTGCTGCAAATAGGTGAGCTAGCCAAGCACTGTGGTGTCTCCACCGATACGCTGCRTTTTTATGAAAAGTCCGGTCTACTGGCCCCGAGTGCGCGTACAGAGGGTGGATACCGGCTTTATGCCGATGATGCCATTAGCCAAGTCATGTTCATTTTACGCGGCAAAGAAATGGGATTATCGCTTGATGAAATTCACGAGCTGTCTGACATTCGCGAAGAAGCGACGTTACACACCTGTGCAGAAGTGAAAGGGATCACCCAGCGGCGCCTGAATGAGGTCTCAGAGAAGATAGCTGCGCTTGAGCGGGTCAAGCATTCCCTTACACGTTTAAATGCCGCCTGCTGCGGTATGGACGACGATGACGCGACCCATTGCTCAATATTGGAAACCCTAGCAGACAGTGAAGATTCCAACTCATGCTGTTAAGGAAAGGTGCGTTGCACCATCAGAGAAAACAAAAACGGGCTAACCGATTGACGGCTAGCCCGTTTTATAACAGCCAAACCAATGATTGATTAGTTCATGCCGTATCAGTTTATTTGTTGTTTTTTTAACTTTTCTAATATTCGCACTTTCTTTTTAAAACCTCCTATATCAGTGTTTTGAGTTAGATTTGTGTTCACTTTAGTTCTTTGTTGTTCCAGGTTAGACTGTTCGTTGTGTGTAACTATGCGTGTAACTGGCAAGGGATATGACAAAGAGAACTTCACTCACAGATACAAAACTAAAAAAGCTCCTGAGAGCCGATTTAAGCAAACCAGAGTCTCACAGCGTTGGAATGGGTTTAAGTGTTCGAGTAACGCCCTCACAGCGGCAATCAAGGAGCGTTAGACCTAATAATAACTTGCTTTGGCTCTATCGCTATCGCTTAGGAGGCAGAACCACCAGCCCCAAAGCGTTAACGCTCGGCAAGTATCCAGAGATTAGTCTGTCTCAAGCTACCGCGCTAAGGGATGAGTGTCGCAAGTGGTTGGTAGCAGGCAAAGATCCTAAGAACGAGCTGGCGATTCAAAAGCAAGACACTCTAAAATCTTTAACCGTTAAGCAAGGGCTTGAGCTTTGGCTAAGTGACTTCAACGCCAGAAAGCGCGTTAACGCAGAGAAGCATTTTGCTCAGTTCCGCAAATACGTTCTTCCAACTCTCGCAGATCTTCCTTTAGAGCAAATCACTAAACCGATGTGGATTCGTTGCTTACATCGCTCTGATGATAAGTGGGCGGTGGCTCGCGGTTACACACTTAATAACCTTAAGCAGGCTTTGCGTTTCCTAAAGAAACAGGGACACAAACTTGATGCCGATGTTTTTAACATAGACTTTGACGACATAGGCGCATCCAAGCAGAAAAAATCCAGTCGGGCAGCGGTTGAGGTTCCTGATGGTGAGGGAAACATTGAGTGGGATGAGTTGCGTGATTTGGTGGAGTTCAGCTTTAACGGCAAGATGGTTCCGTACTATCAAAACTTGTTACAGATCTTGTTAGTTATGGGAGCAAGAACCCAAGAAGTAAGGCTTTCCAAGTCTAGCGAGTGGGATTTAAAGCGTAGGGTTTGGGCTTGCCCAGCAGAACACAACAAGGTCAAAGAGAAAGCACAGCAAGCTGGTGGATCTGGGGATATTGTTCGCCCAATCCCACAGTTTATCTATCCGCTTATAGAAAGCCTAGTTACCAATAACCCAGACGGTTATCTGCTTGGTGAGCTAAAGCTAGCGCCAGCGGTTAGCGCATGGGGTGGGAAGCTGTCRCAGCGTATTGGTTGGATTAGTGATGATGAGGCTAATCAGTATAAGCGGGCAAAAAAGCCACTCAAAGAACACCCTAAATTCTTTCGATTCCACCACCTGAGGCACACTTTTAGCACCGCGCTCAATGAGCTTCAAACAGACAACTACGCCATTGAAATGATGCTCGGTCATGCGTTACCAAGGATTGAGGGGAACTATAACAACTCTAGCGCAATGAAGCGTAAAGCTAACTTACTCAGAATTTGGTGTTCACACATTGAGAAGCTATTAGAGCGCGGTGAGCAGGCTAGCAACGTGGTGAGCTTTGGAGGGAGTAAGTAATGCTAGAGATCGATGAACAATATCTAGTTAATGAAATATTGAGCGAACTTGTTTCTAATGCTGCTGAAATTGATTTGGCTGAGTTCACTTGGAACAGCCCAGAGGCAATGGAAGCTTGTCGAATTATTCAACATGAGTTGCCTAAGATTGGGTTGAGCGATCCACAACTTGAAGCAGTAGAAGCTTGCTTTCAAGCAATTTCCGCATTGTTTATGAAGGCTGGAGCTGATTGCGCGGTAGATTATTTAGCGCCTTCAGTCGCTTTGGCGGTAAAGAGGGTTAGGCTATCCGAAAAGCAGCGTGATAGTGGACGGCACAATGCTAATCAGTATCGTCAAAAATGTATTGAAATTGCCAAGGATACTTGGGAAAAGCACCCACAGGCCACGTCAGCGAGTTTAGCTAACAAAATAAATGCTGCGTTTGTTCTCAATGGTAAAAAAGCACCGACAGAAAAAACGATTAGAAACTGGTTTTCAGAAGAGGGAAAAAATTTTCAGCCCAAGGTTAAGAGCAAGCGAAACCTGGCTTACGAGCTAGTGATAAAAAATCCCTGACCTAGCTACTTCCACCTAACGGTAATACAAACAAGCAAGCTGAACCCTGAAAGTTAAAGAGCAACTAAAGGGGTTCAATATGTTCAGTTCCAGTCAACGTTTCCTTACCACCAAGCAAGTTTGTGAGTCATTAGGCGTAGGCCGTACATGGCTCTATAACGCAGAGAAGGAAGGCCGCTATCCGAAAGGCCAACGTCTAACTCCTCGTTGTGTTCGCTATCGAGCTGATCTCCATGAGCAATTTGTTCGTGGTGAGTGGCAGCCAGAAGCAGCATAAAGGGGAGGCATTATGAAAAGTAAAAGCGCCACCCAGAATAAACTAAGCAGCGCCAAAACCGGCAATGGCAGCTTAACACGCCAGCCACCAAGCAAGCTAGAAAAGTGCTTGATGACTTTTTTGAGTAAAGGTCTGATGGGGGTTCACACCCTAGATCAGCAGGTTGCTAGCCTCTCTCACGTTAAACGCATGGAAGCTACAGGTAAGTATTGGACTAGTTGCCTTAATACCGATGTATCAGCCATGAAGAAAAAGGGAATTCAAGTTACATCCAAGTTTGAGCCTTACCGGAGTTCTTATGGCTATGTTGCCAATTTCAAGCGCTATTGGTTGGCAGACTCTAAAACTGTTTTGAGCGCGGTTGAGCAAGTTAATTTGCTTCGGCAAAAGCRCAAGGAATCCACTCTACAAATGGATCAGGTTAAGGGGTTTTTGGAGCCGTATTTGAGGAAAGAAAAGGTTAGTACTTGCTAACCTGTCGAGATTTACATACCAAGGGGTGAACGACCTTGAATAACACTACTAGGTTTTTTACCCCTAAATTATCAAGTTTTCTATAGGTCACCCCCATGTGGCGCATATCACTAGGGGTTAGTGGCTACTAACAGGCCGCTAGGTAATTAATAATATCTATCTTCTTAACTAGTCCTATCCATGCCTTATGTATCTAAACAAAAATGGTTTGAGTATCGAGAAAGAATTTGGTCGGTCAATCCATCAAAAAACGGATTAAGAACGGGCATACTTAAAGCAATACTCGGTGAGCTGGATGAAATGCTTTGCCGTCACAGAAAGGTGTTTGTATGGCGCTTTGATCTTCACTTGCCATACCCCACTGACAACAACAAGTTGATCACCGACTTCAACCGCAGACTTAGAAAGCGAGCTGAGCGACACTACCAAAGTGAATTTGGCTTTGCGTGGGCGCGAGAGCAGGAAAAAGCCAAGAGCCAGCATTATCACTTTGTGTTGATTCTCAATGGCAGCAAGGTCAATCACTACCACCAGCTAGCAGAATGGGTTAGAGAGATTTGGGAGTACCACGGTTCTGTATTTATTGGTGATGCTGGTGGACTTCATAGCGGTTCGGCTTATCACAATCTTGAACGTGATGATCATGAGGCAATTGACGCAGCAAGCTACCACATCAGCTATCTAGCCAAGCCTAGGGGTAAGGGCTACCGTCCTAAGCAAACCAAAGACTTTGGTTCTTCAAGGCTACGAAACTCAAAGCACTCAAAGCACCGCAGGTGCTAAGTATTGCTAAGGTCATTTAATGATAAGTATGGTCAAGGTAAGTAATGGTAAGGCTGCCAGATCTTAAGTAATCTAAAGGTTGGATGTTTAGTAATGTTTAGGCTAGCTGAGGTTAAGGTAATCGAGGTTGGCGACTACCTTTGCTGATCCTAAGTAACCTGTCGGTGAAATGTTACCGATATGGTAAATCCTAGCATTCACATGCTCTTATAGTTTTTCAACCGCTTGGTAAAAGAAGTAAGCGCCTATCGGCCAACCTAGAAAGGCACTGGCAGAAACAACAAGTGGATCACGTCTAATGAAGAAGCGAAATACAACCTCATAAAAGAAGCCACCGAGCATAAAGAGTAAAATAGGACTGTACCAGTGCGCTTTTTGGAAAAATATAAACATCAGGTAGAACAATGTGATTGAGCCAAAAAGAGTTGAAAGCATCAAGGCTATTTCATATTTTCGACTACTTCCAGAGAAAGAATCGCTATGTTTTATATGGGCGTACAAGAAGCTAAAAAACATTAGCCAGCCCCCAATGACTCCTGATGTCAGATAATCAAACATATATCCTCTTTGTTCTTGTTTGTTCCTGAATTGGGTACATCGTAACTTGTACCTAATATCGGGACAATGTTTAAGTCCCTTAACACCCCACAAAACCTAAAACTGATTGCCTGGCTGAAACAGCAAAGAAATGATCAGGGTTTGACCATGCGCGATTTAGCCGAAAGGCTCGAGGTCTCACACTCTTTTGTTGGGAAAGTCGAGCAGGGTGAAAGGCGTTTAGATGTAGTCGAGTTCATTCAGTACTGTAAGGCGCTCAATGTTTCTCCCCTGACCGGAATACGGCATATCACTTCTGATTAGATTCTCTTACCTTGTAGCTTTTTCTTGTGTGTAACCATGCGTGTCACTAAAGATAGAAAAGGCCTAATCATTCCTGATTAAGCCTTTTAAATTCAATAGTATGAGTGATTTATATCAGTTCATGCCGTATTTTTTCAGTTTCTTACGCAATGTACCGCGGTTGATGCCCATCATGGTGGCTGCGCGGGTTTGGTTACCGCGGGTGTATTGCATGATGGTATCCAGCAGTGGCTGCTCAACTTCTGCGAGGACAAGCTCATACAGATCGTTGACTTCCTGGCCATTCAATTGCGCGAGGTAGTTCTTCAAGGACGCTTTTACAGAGTCACGAAGTGGCTTTTGCGTAATTTGATCTTGTGAAGTTACAGTTGTTACTGTCAATGTTTCGGAAGTCAGGTTTTGTTCGAACATATTCTGTCAGCTCTTCTCGTATTTATGCAACGTTGTCGAAGTAGCCTTGCAGCGCATCGATCTGCTGTTGTGCATCTTCGATTGCGTTGAAGGTGCGGCGAAAGTCGCCAATTTGATCATGCTCTTTGAGGTACCAGCCCACGTGCTTTCGGGCAATACGTAATCCTTTGAGCTCCCCATAAAATTGATGAAGCTCTTGAACATGACCCAACAAAATCGTCCTAACCTCTTCTAATGAAGGGGCAGGCAAGTGCTCACCTGTGGTGAGATAGTGGTGGATTTCGCGAAAAATCCACGGGCGTCCCTGAGCAGGGCGACCAATCATTACGGCATCTGCCCCTGTATAGTCGAGAACATACTGGGCCTTTTCTGGTGAATCAATGTCGCCATTGGCTATCACCGGAATCGATACCGCTGCTTTCGCAGCTTTAATGCTGTCGTACTCTGCCTCACCTTTGTACATGCAAGCACGCGTGCGGCCATGCAGTGCAAGGGCTTGGATACCACAATCTTCCGCCATCCGGGCGATCGTTACACAGTTCTTATTGTCCGGATCCCAGCCTGTACGCGTTTTAAGCGTCACGGGAACATCCACCGCGTTTACCGTGGCTGTTAGGATTTGCTCAATCAGATCGGGTCGAGTTAGCAATGCAGAGCCTGCTAGCTTTTTATTGACCTTTTTCATTGGGCAACCCATGTTGATGTCAATCACTTGCGCCCCGTTCTCGACACAAAATCGCGCTGCCTCAGCCATAAGTTCGGGTTCAGCCCCCGCGATTTGCACCGAGCGCAGACCGGATTCGTCAATATGAACCATGCGCTTTTGCGATTTGTTCGTCCGCCACAATGCTGGATTGGATGACATCATTTCACTGATAGCCATACCGGCACCATGCGCAAGGCATAGCTCACGAAATGGTCGGTCCGTCACGCCGGCCATTGGGGCGACGATCAAAGGGACATCCAGGGTGTAAGGTCCGATACGCAAAAGCTCTAAATCCTCTTCAGCCGCTCTGAGTCAGCAAGGGCGCGCATTTTACGCATTTTTGCTGCGTCTGAAAAGGACAATATTTGAGCATTGATGGCTTGATTTTTCTCGCACTTTTTGTATCAGCCGCGTTTCGCTGATTAATCAAGCATTTCAAGTAGCACGTCAACCATGGCTTACCGACAAAAGTTACTTGTGCGGCAAGCTCATAGCGCGACGATCTGACCGATTAAGTGAGCAACTGGCCGCTTATCCGGCACCACTCTTCACGTTCGACGATCGGGTTAATATCGAGACGATCGCGATAGTGATTAGCAACGTCTTCGGCTTGAGAATCGAGAACGCCAGACATCGCTAGTTGACCATTTGGTTTGATCAGCCCTTTGATCACGCCAGAAAGCTCACGGAGTGGGCCAGCGAGAATATTGGCCACGACCACATCTGCTTTCAGATCGGCCGGTTGGTCTTTCGGGAGATGCAGGTGCAGTTGATCGGCAACACCATTACGCTCAGCGTTGTCCTTGGAGGCGAGCAGGGCTTGGGGATCGATATCAATGCCAATGACCCGCTCAGCGCCCAGCTTGATAGCCGCAATGGCTAGAATGCCTGAGCCACAGCCAAAATCAATCACGGTTTTTCCGTTTAGATCCAAGCTATCAAGCCACTCTAAACAAAGAGCCGTGGTTGGGTGAGAGCCGGTGCCAAAGGCGAGTCCAGGATCCAGCATCACGTTGACTGCCGTGTCATCGGGGACCTCACACCAGGTCGGACAGATCCACAGC
>NZ_MUFH01000068.1:0-11500 GCF_001996115.1 Salinivibrio sp. MA427 | reverse complement strand
GCCTTTAATGCTGGCTCGCTTTATTGGTAAAGACCCCCTCCCCCCGAAAATATCTACTTTGCTGATCGCGCTATTCTTGTTGTTGGTCCCTACACTCATGATTGCCAAACAACCCGATTTAGGGACCTCTATATTGATCGCCGCATCCGGCATATTCGTGTTGTTCCTAGCCGGTATCAGTTGGAAAATCATCACCGCTGCTGTCGTCGCGCTTGCCAGCTTTATACCAGTACTTTGGTTTTTCCTGATGCACGATTACCAACGAACACGGGTGCTTACCTTGTTTAATCCTGAATCGGATCCGCTCGGTGCCGGCTATCACATTATCCAATCTAAGATCGCGATAGGCTCGGGCGGTTTAACCGGTAAAGGCTGGCTCCATGGAACACAGTCGCAGCTCGAGTTTCTCCCTGAACGCCATACTGATTTTATTTTTGCCGTCATCGCCGAAGAATGGGGGTTAGTGGGTGTTTGCGTGCTACTGGCTTTATATGTGTTTTTGATTGGGCGAGGATGGGCGAGGGTTAATGTTGGCAAGCCGAGCACAAACCGCCTTTGGCCGTATGATGGCGGGCAGTATTGTGTTGAGCTTTTTTGTTTATGTTTTTGTCAACATTGGCATGGTCAGCGGTATTTTACCTGTGGTTGGGGTACCCTTACCTTTAATTAGCTATGGTGGCACCTCAATGGTCACGCTCATGGCCGGTTTTGGTATTCTCATGTCCATTCATACTCACCGTAAAATGTTATCCAGGGCATAAACATGCGAGCTATTCTTGTTGTTATTACTTCCCTTTTATTCAGCGCCTGTAGCAACCAGCAAGGGCGCTACGATATGCATAATGACAAAGCCCCAGACCGGGTTCCACAAACCATTCATGTTGAGGACGCACACCCTAAATATGAGCCTTATAGCCTCGCGGGTAATAAGGATTACACGTTAAACGGGCAGTCATACCAGATTTTACGTAAGCCTAAGGGGTATCAAGAAGCAGGAATTGCCTCCTGGTATGGAGAGAAGTTTCACGGCCATCGCACCTCTAATGGCGAGGTCTACGACATGTACTCCATGTCTGCGGCGCACAAAACCTTGCCCTTGCCGAGCTATATCGAAGTCACTAACCAAAACAATGGCAAAAAAGCGGTCGTGCGTGTCAATGACCGCGGTCCTTTTCACAACCAACGCGTGATTGATCTTAGCTATGCTGCAGCGAAAAAGTTGGACGTGTTAAAAACCGGCACTGCACCAGTTTCACTGCGGCTTATCTCCCCTGAGAAACCCAAGGAAGATGAGTGGCACTCCGCCCGGCACCATGTCTATTATGTTCAACTGGCAGCGCTTTCAAATGGTTTAAAAGCCAATCAAACCGCGGAACAATTAGCAAAAAGCCATGGTCTACCTACCCATATCGCGCGCCGTGACCAAGTTTATCGCGTACGTTTTGGTCCGTTTTACGACCGTGGCCAAGCACAACAAGCGATGCGCACAGCAAAACAGCACCAATTGCCGGGCGCCTTTATCGTCACCGAGGCACTTGTGAGTACTGACTCATCGGTAACAAGTGCCAAAACAGATAATCAATAAGTTAAAGAAATCGTGCCTGTCGCTCTCTACGCAATTTGGTATAGTGACAAATACAGTATCGACATCGATAACCGACAAAAGTACTAACAATGATGAATAAAACCGTTTTTCGCATACGCGCGCTGCTTTCCGCGGCTGTGCTCACCACAGCGACTGTCCAAGCCGCGCCCGCTGTCATCCCTGATGCACCGCAAATTGCGGCGAAAGGATATGTGCTCATGGATTACCATTCTGGCAAAGTATTGGCAGAATATAATGCTCATGAGCGCCTCAATCCAGCCAGCTTAACCAAAATGATGACCAGCTACGTCATCGGCCAAGAAGTCGAACGTGGTAACATTTCAATGGATGATGATGTTGTCATTAGCGAAAACGCTTGGGCAAAAAATTACCCTGAATCGTCAAAAATGTTTATCGAGGTCGGCACCACGGTCAAAGCGGCCGATCTAAACCGCGGTATCATCATCCAATCTGGTAATGATGCCTGTGTGGCGATGGCAGAACATGTTGCGGGCTCGGAAGACGCCTTTGTCGATTTGATGAACCGCTGGGGCGAAAGCTTGGGCATGAACAGCTCGCATTTTTCTAATGTGCATGGTTTAGACTCTCAAAATTTGTATACCACCCCCTATGATATGGCGTTACTCGGCCAAGCGCTGATTCGTGATGTACCAGAAGAGTATCGGATATACAAAGAAAAAGCCTTTACCTACAACGGCATTACTCAATACAACCGTAATGGCTTGCTCTGGGATAAAAGCCTGAATGTCGATGGCATTAAAACGGGCCACACTGATGGGGCCGGTTACAACCTCGTCACGTCAGCGACTGAGGGCGACATGCGTCTTATTTCAGTTGTCATGGGGACGAAGAGTGCAAATGCCCGTAAGGCTGAGAGTAAAAAGCTGCTGAACTATGGTTTCCGTTTCTTTGAAACAGTTGCACCGCATAAGGCCAATGAAACCTTTGTCACTGAGAAAGTATGGATGGGTGATACAGACGAAGTCGCGCTAGGCGTCACCGAAGATACCTTTGTCACTCTTCCTCGCGGTAAAGCACGCGATTTGAAAGCGAGCTTTGTTTTAGAACAAACCCTCGAAGCGCCTATCAGTCAGGGTGACGTGGTCGGTAAGTTGTTCTATCAAGTTGATGATGAAGACATCGCTGAATATCCACTGGTTGCCCTCAACGATGTCGAAAAAGGCGGTATCTTTAGCCGTTTCATTGACTACATCGTGATGATGTTCAAAAACTTACTTGGATAACCTCTACTTTACGCCGCCCTCCAACCTCGTGGGCGGCTTGTTTTCTGACTCTTAGCCGATTAGTATTTCGCGTTAATCGTGATCAATCGCACAAACGTGTGTCTTAACAGACATACTGTTAGGAGTTTACATGCAAGAGCAACCAAAATTAAAAGACCTGCTGGAGTTTCCTTGCCAATTTACCTACAAGGTCGTGGGCCAAGCGAAACCTGAGCTACCGGATCAAGTGTTAAGCGTTATTCAACGCCATGCGCCGGGAGACTATAGCCCCGCCGTCAAACCGAGTGCAAAAGGCAACTATCACTCTGTGTCTATTACCATTAAAGCGACCTCCATTGAGCAAGTTGAGACGCTTTATAAAGAACTCAGCGATATTGATATCGTCCGTATGGTTCTTTAATTCAAATACCCACACGACTGGCGGCTTTTAATCACGCCGCCAGGCTCTATAATATCGCCACTGACAACAATATGGGAAATGGGTTTGCAGCACCAACTCGTTGTGAGACACCTCGGCCGTCAACCGTATTCACGTGTTTGGGAACAGATGCGTGACTTCACCGACACACGTGATGAACAGACCCAAGATGAGGTCTGGTTGGTTGAACATGACCCCGTTTTTACCCAAGGGCAAGCGGGAAAAACGGAACATATTTTGGTCCCGGGAGACATTCCAGTCGTACAATCAGACCGTGGGGGGCAAGTTACCTATCATGGTCCCGGTCAGCTGATTGCCTATTTCCTGATTAATCTTAAAAGAAAAAAAGTCGGTGTGCGGGCACTGGTTAGTCATATTGAAAATCTAGTCGTTGACACGCTGGCACACTTCCACGTCGACGCTTACGCGCGACCCGATGCACCTGGCGTTTACGTTAACGATGCAAAAATATGTTCTCTTGGGCTCCGCATCCGTCGCGGATGCTCATTCCACGGATTGGCACTAAACATCAATATGGATTTATCACCATTCCAGCGCATCAACCCATGTGGGTATGCCGGTATGGCCATGACGCAACTGAGCGATCAGGTTGATCACGTCACACTCGCTGACGTCCAACCTGTGCTGGTAGACACTTTAACTCAACAGTTAGGTTACTCTCAGGTTGAGTTTACAACGGAAAGCAGCGATTTATGAGCAAACCGATTCAGATGGAACGCGGCGTTAAATACCGCGACGCCGATAAAATGGCGCTTATCCCGGTCAAAAATATGCAGACCGAGCAAAAAGAAGTGCTGCGCAAGCCTGATTGGATGAAAATCAAGCTCCCGGCTGAAACTGCGCGTATAAAAGAAATTAAAGACGCGATGCGTAAAAATAACCTCCACTCGGTGTGTGAGGAAGCGTCGTGTCCTAACTTGGCTGAGTGCTTTAGCCACGGTACGGCAACCTTTATGATTCTGGGTGCCATCTGTACACGTCGTTGCCCTTTCTGTGATGTGGCCCATGGCCGCCCTGTGGCCCCTGACAGTGAAGAGCCAAAGCATTTGGCACAAACTATCAAGGACATGAAGCTACGTTATGTGGTGATCACCTCGGTGGATCGTGATGATCTCCGCGACGGCGGCGCTCAGCATTTTGTCGATTGCACCCGTGAGATCCGTACGCTTAACCCTGATATTCAAATAGAGACACTGGTCCCTGACTTCCGTGGTCGTATGGATAAAGCCCTCGATATCTTGCGTGACAATCCACCCGATGTGTTCAACCACAACCTTGAAACGGCACCGCGTTTGTACCGAAAAGCGCGCCCCGGCGCTAATTATCAGTGGTCACTGGATCTGTTGCAAAAGTTTGGCGAAATGCATCCAGACGTACCAACCAAGTCAGGATTGATGATGGGTCTCGGTGAGACCAAAGAAGAAATTATCGAGGTGCTCAAAGACTTACGTGCGCATGGTGTCACAATGCTAACGCTAGGACAGTACCTCGCCCCAAGCCGTCACCACTTGCCGGTTGAGCGCTATGTGCCGCCAGAAGAATTCGATGAATTAAAAGAAATCGCGCTAGATCTTGGCTTTACGCATGCAGCCTGTGGCCCGTTTGTTCGCTCCTCTTATCATGCAGACTTGCAAGCAAAAGGCGTTGAAGTGAAATAGCCTTATCGTGTGGGTATATGGTAAATAGTGGGTACACGGATAAATAAGAAAAAGCCGCAAGTGCTGAATGCACTTGCGGCTTTTCTAGTCGGTTATGACTGACTAACTTTCGCCATTATACGCGCGATAAGTAATCAGCCTTACCAACCCATTTATAGGTCGTTAGCTCTTCGAGTCCCATCGGACCGCGGGCATGGAGCTTTTGGGTGGATACCGCCACTTCAGCGCCAAGACCAAACTGCGCACCATCGGTAAAACGCGTTGATGCATTGACATACACAGCCGCCGATCCGGCACCGTTGATAAAGGCTTCAGCCGATTGTAAATCATTAGTCAGTATGGCATCGGAGTGACTCGCGTTATGGGTCCTCATGTGCGCAAGCGCCTGATCCACGTCATCAACAACAGCCACACCCAGTGTCGGCCCTAGCCACTCAGTATCAAAGTCACCCGTTTGTGCTTCACGTAACTGCTCAACACCATCCAGATAGGGTAATGCACTTGATGCGGCAACAACATTCAGCTTATGTTGATTAAACAGCGTGACTAAACGCGAGAACAACTGCGCAGCTACGTCCTTATGCACTAACAAGGTGTCTAATGCATTGCACGCTGATGGGCGATCTGCTTTTGCATTGAGGATCACCTCTGGCGCTCTATCAAGATCAGCACTGTGATCAACATACAGATGACTAATACCAAAACCACCGATAATGACAGGAATGGTACTGTTTTGCTTGCACATTTTATGCAGCCCTGCCCCACCACGGGGAATAATCATATCGACGTAATCATCAAGGGTCAGCAGTTCAGAGACGAGGGCGCGATCAGGCTTATCAATATACTGAACGGACGCGAGCGGAAGGCCCGCTTTTTCTAACCCAGTTTGGATCACATTCACTAGCACCTGGTTGGTTGCGAACGTTTCTTTGCCGCCGCGTAAAATGCTGGCGTTGCCGGTTTTCAAACATAATGCGGCAATATCGATGGTGACATTTGGACGCGCTTCATAAATCACACCAATCACGCCCAGAGGCTCACGTCGCTTGGATAATGACAGGCCATTTTCGAGCAGTTTATGATCGAACTGTTGACCGACAGGATCGGCTAATGCGATGACTTGCCTAACGTCTTTTGCCATATTGGTGAGACGTTCTGGGGTCAGTGTGAGTCTATCCAACATCGCGGCATCCATCTGTGTCTCGCGAGCGGCGGCAAGATCGATTTGGTTTGCGGCTAAAATGGCCGCCTGCTGTGCATCAAGTTCATCGGCAATGATCGCTAACGCCTGGTTTTTCGTCGCGGTCGATGTGATTGCCAGTTGGTAAGCGGCGTCTTTTGCCGACTTACCCATCGTTTGTAAGCTCATCTGTTATTCGTCTCTTCTATTCTTCTCTGCTTGGATGTTATTCGTCGATGACCACAAGATCGTCGCGATGCATCGCAACCGGTCCATACTCATAGCCTAAAATATCTGCAATCTGTTGGCTATGTGCGCCGGCAATACGGCGCAAATCACGTGCGGCATAACGACAGATCCCCCGGGCCAGACACTTACCATCAACCGATTCAATACGTGCCACTTCGCCACGGACAAACTCGCCTTTCACAGCGACAATCCCTTTGCTCAACAAACTGCTTCCGTTTTGCGTCACTGCTGTGGCGGCACCGGCATCTACCACGATCTCGCCTGCTGGAGGAGGACCCGCCAAAATCCAACGCTTGCGGCTTTCTAACGGACTGTCTAAGGGTAAAAAGCGTGTCCCCGCATTATCACCGGCGGCAGCTTTTTGGATCACCTCCGGCTTACTGCCTGCTGCAATGGTGACTTCGACACCGGCTCGACGACCAATATCCGCCGCTTGCAGTTTGGTCGCCATACCTCCCGTGCCCAAGCCACCGACACTGCCTCCGGCTAATTTGCGTAAGGTTTCATCAATCGTGTGCACTTCACGAATTAACTCAGCGTCAGGATTCGCGCGAGGATCGGCGGTAAAGAGGCCAGGTTGATCCGTTAAGAGCAAAAGCTTGTCAGCATCCGCTAAAATCGCGACCAGTGCCGACAAGTTATCATTGTCTCCAACTTTTATTTCAGCGGTAGCCACCGCATCGTTTTCGTTCACAATCGGGATGATACCGTTATCTAGCAACGCATGAAGCATGTCACGGGCATTGAGAAAACGTTCTCGGTGTTCTAAATCGGCGCGAGTTAATAACATTTGCCCAACCTGAAAGCCGTATAAACTAAACAGGTGTTCCCACGTTTGAATCAAACGACACTGGCCAACGGCGGCAAGCATTTGCTTATTTGCAACCGTATCGGCTAATACCGGATAACCAAGATGCTCTCGCCCTGCTGCAATGGCTGCAGATGAGACGATAATGACCTGATGGCCTTGCTGTCTTAACCTTGCACATTGGCGGACTAACTCAACCATATGTGCTTGATCCAGGCGCGTCGAGCCGCCCGTAAGCACACTGGTGCCCAATTTAACCACGAGAGTTTGCGAGGGAATGTTGGCTGCTAGGCCACCATCTTGAAATGCGTCTTGAATAGTCATGCTTGCCTGATCCACAAAAGCTTAGGTGTCTCTTTTATCAATCCCTTGCTCATTTAACAAGAGCTGGGATCAGGCAATTCACGGTTACTTGGCGCCCGTCAGTTTAGGCTCGGTGAGCGCGGCGCTGGGTGACAAGGATAGATCGAGCTCTTGGTCTAGCAAGGTATACAGCTTGGTATAAAAGTTAGTTAGCGTTTTGTCTACCGCTTCCCTCGCCTCTTGAGGAATTGACTCATTCACCCAATCCCCTTTGTGGTCATAAAGACCAAACCCATAGCGATAATTGAACCCGTCTTCGGTGGGGGCTAACTCAAACCACCATCCCCAGAATTCTCGCGCATCAGGATCTTTTTCCGCATCCACACATACGGACAGGCTATCAAAAAAGTAACGTTCTGGTGCCGATATCCCCTCTCGAAAATAGGGGCCCAAAGCCGTAAATCGCGTTTTTAATCGTCCATGTGAAAGCGTCGTTTTATCGCTCATCGTGTCCTCCAGTGGCACTTTAACGTCCTTGTACATGGTATATCATGCGGTTAACGTTCAGGTGAATGTCAATCCTTCGCTTTCGGCGGTAGATCACACCTTCGATTCGGGCTACCACCTCTTATGATAGGTTTAAAGCATGTCCGTAAACCATTTGACGGTTTCTGTGAGTGCACGATGATAGCCATCGTGTAATGGCGTGTTTGGGAGGGTAACGGCTTTCCCTCCGCGACTGTATCGCGCGATCAACTGGTTATCTGACTCCGGACACACAGGATCATCTTTTAAGCTTAGCGCGAGAATCGGTACGTCTGTGCGGCGGCCAGTGAGCAGACCTTGATTTTTTAATGACCACGCTTGTAAGCGCGTTTTCAAGGTATCGATAGGCAGCCGGCGTCCTATGCGGGAGCCCAAGGTATCTAGGTACATGGGTGGCATTTTCTTCATTCTTGTCGCATCGGTGAGTAATGCATGCACAATCCCCCCCAGTGACGCACTGGCCTTGATACGATGAGGTTCTAAAAATGCCATCCGTACTGCTGGGTTAGCCCCAAAACGGATACCCATGGTGCCGACGCGATGGTGATCCGCCCATGGTACATCAGCGAGCTTATCAAGCATCGCCGCATGCAAGCGGCTGGTGTCTTCGTTTAAATGCCAGTGGCTGCTGTGACCCACCGATGGCATATCAAGCGTCAGTACCGCGATATCGGCAGGAGCAAAGTAATCGACAAATAAGCGCCAGAGATCGGTTTGTAAGCTATCAAGGCTGCCACTCAAGATCACAACCGGCAAGGTGGCGTCTGTACGTGGTAAATAGAGATACCCTTTTAACGTCTTACCGTCTAATTGCGTTTCGACAGTCTTCACCGTAAACGGCAGTTGTGACATTGCTTTTTCAAACGCTTTAAATGCCAAGGTTTCGGCCTGTAAGGCAAGGTTATCCCCTTTAAGATGAGGGTAAGCCGCGATACCAAAGTAAGTACACGCCTGAAGCCACTGTTCACTCGCCTGCTCAGCCTTTCCTTCATCCGCCAACACTTTGGCTTTTTTTTGGTGTTGCATCCCTACCGCGGTCCATTCATAGTTCCAATTACCCGCTCGGTAACCTTCAACCGTATCCAATAACGCATCAACAGAACGGGTATTGTCAGAAGAGGCAATACGAGAAAAGATCGCTTCCATTTCGACCGGATCGACCCCTTGCCAAGTCCACTGACCACGACGACGCATACGGTACCAACTCGATTCGCTGTCGCCATCAAATGCCGAGTAATTGGTTTGCTGGCTTTGTTGAACCGCACCAAATAGTGTTGATGTTTCGGTAGCATGTTTGTGTTTAGCAAAAAGCGTCACCGATAGGTTTTGTGATTCTTTCTTGGACACACCCACTCCTAGGCTTTTTTGTAACGTGATGTTAGTTTAAACCATACACATAGCAAGACCATGATTTTCCGCACTTAATCACAGGAATAAAAAACGCCGCGTGAAAACGCGGCGTTTTGGCTCAATCCGGTAGGCTATTTGCGTTGCCAACGGCATTTATTTTGCAATCGGATCAACATAGCTGACCGCCATATCCCAAGGCTGCTCAATCCAAGTATCTTGCGGAATATCAACGACGTAGTCATCAACAAGAGACTTGCCCGCTGGCTTCGCACTCACGGTCACAAAACGTGCTTTGGGGTAGAGTTGACGCACCATTTCAGCCGTCCCACCCGTATCCACGAGATCGTCAACCACAATAAAACCGTCACCATCACCGGGCGCTTGCTTGACGACACGCATATCGCGTTGATGGTCGTGGTCATAACTGGAAATACAGACTGTGTCGACATGGCGAATACCCAGCTCACGGGCAAGAATGGCAGCAGGGACCAAACCACCGCGGGTAACGGCGATAATACCTTGCCATTGCTCTGCGGGAAGCAACTTTTCTGCCAATTGCCGGGTGTACATCTGCATATTGTCCCAGGTAATAATAAACTTAGTGCTCATGGTGAAAACCTCGTGGCGTCTCTCGCCTTATTTTAATGTCAATGTGGGCACGTTGCTTTACACTAAGAAGACAAACTTGAGTAAGAACAACCCCGCCAAAATCCAGATACTGACAGGAACTTCTCGCCCTTTGCCCGCAAAGGTTTTTACGGCACAAAACGCAATAAAGCCAAGCCCAATACCGCTTGCTATTGAATAAGTCAGCGGCATCAGCAAACACACCACCACAACAGGCGCAGCCTCAGTCAGATCACGCCAATTAATGCTCACCAAACCTGACATCATCAAGATGGCCACATAAAATAAGGCGCCAGCAGTCGCATAGGCAGGCACCATACCTGCTAACGGTGCAAAAAAGAGCGCCAGTAAAAACAGAATACCAACAACCACAGCGGTCAATCCCGTGCGACCGCCAGCGGCAACCCCTGATACGCTCTCAATGTAAGACGTTGTGTTTGACGTGCCTAAAAGCGCCCCGACTGATGTCGCGGTACTATCTGCCAGTAATGCACGATTTAAGCGCGGTAGTTTACCATCTTTATCCAAAAGTTCCGCGCGCTGTGCCACACCCACTAAGGTTCCTGCAGTATCAAAAAGATCGACAAATAAAAATGCGAACACAATCGACACTAATCCCACTTCAAACGCGCCAGAAAAATCGAGTTGCATAAAGGTCGGCGCTAAACTCGGCGGCGCGGACATCACACCACCGTATGCCACATCACCGGCGATGACACCGATGATCGTGACCGCCAAAATGGCAATCATTACCGCCCCTTTCATTCCTCGGTGCACCAAACCGATGGTCAGAAAGAAACCAAGTGCCGCCATGGCGGGAGCAAAGGCTGTCACATCACCGAGCGCAACCAATGTTGCTGGGTGGTCAACGACAATCCCAGCGTTTTGCAACGCAATGAGCGCCAAAAAAAGTCCGATACCGGCTGATATACCGGTTCGTAGTGCCATTGGAATCGAATTAATGATCCATTCACGCACGCGCAAGACACTTAACAAAATGAAACATAACCCGGAGATAAATACGGCGGCTAGCGCAACCTGCCAAGAGTGCCCCATTTGTAAAACCACGGTGTAGGTGAAAAAGGCATTCAGTCCCATCCCCGGCGCCTGTGCGACTGGATAGTTTGCCACAATCCCCATCACTAGACAGCCAACGCAAAGGCTGTCACATCACCGAGCGCAACCAATGTTGCTGGGTGGTCAACGACAATCCCAGCGTTTTGCAACGCAATGAGCGCCAAAAAAAGTCCGATACCGGCTGATATACCGGTTCGTAGTGCCATTGGAATCGAATTAATGATCCATTCACGCACGCGCAAGACACTTAACAAAATGAAACATAACCCGGAGATAAATACGGCGGCTAGCGCAACCTGCCAAGAGTGCCCCATTTGTAAAACCACGGTGTAGGTGAAAAAGGCATTCAGTCCCATCCCCGGCGCCTGTGCGACTGGATAGTTTGCCACAATCCCCATCACTAGACAGCCAAC